>NZ_NKUH01000090.1:0-33507 GCF_009192895.1 Xanthomonas sp. LMG 12460
GGGCGGCGGGGGCAATATGACCTGGGTGATGCGCGGCGGCTGCGCGCGCGTCGGCATGACCGGATGCGGACGCAACAGCATCGTCGCCAGCCAACCGAGCAACAGCAGCGCCAGCAGCCCTGCGCCCGGCAGCAGCCAGCGTCGCGCAGGAGCCACGGGCGAGGGCGGCATCGGCGTCATCTCAGCCGGCCGCCGGCCGTTGCGAAGCCAGGCCGATCGATGCGATGCCGAGCCGGCTGCACAGATCCAGTACGGCCATGACCTTCTCGTACTGCACGCTGCGGTCGCCGCGCAGGATCACCGGCAGTTCGGCGTCGCTGGCCAGCGCGTTGCGCAACTGCTGCTCCAGTTCGCTCATGCTCACCGGCACGGCATCCAGGCTGATCTGGCCGTTGTTGTCGATCGCGATGACCTTGGTTTTCGGCTCGGACAGCGGCTTGGCCGCGCTGGCCTTGGGCAGATCGACCTTGATGCCTTGCACCGCCGCGGTGGTCATGATGATGAAGATCACCAGCAGCACGTACGCCAGGTCCAGCATCGGCGTGATGTTGATGTCGTCGTACGGCTTCTTGCCTTGCACCTTCATCGGCTCAGCCCTCGCGCACGCGCGCCGGCGCGTCGCCGGCGTAGTCTTCGGCGATACGCTTCTCCAGTTCGTCGACGAACACCTGCATGTCCGCCGAGACCGCTTCGGCCTGGCTCAGCAGGTAGTTGTAGCCGAACAGCGCCGGGATCGCGACGGCCAGGCCGGCCACCGTGGCCAGCAGCGCCGCGGCGATGCCCGGAGCGATCGCATTGATGTTGACGTCGCCCGCCGCCGCGACTGCGGCGAAGGTGATCATCACCCCGACCACGGTGCCGAGCAGACCAAGGAATGGGCCGCCGGAGATGGCGATGGTCAGCAGCACCATGCCTTTGTGGATGCGCTGGCCCTCGCGCACCGCTGCCGCATCCAGTGCCGACCGGATCGCGGCGATCGATTGCGTGCGCACGATGCCGGTGCCGCTGGCCTGCAGACGCTCGCGCAGTTGCTGCTGGCCGACCTGCAGCAACCGCGCCAGGTTGGAGCGCGTACCGGCCTCGCTGCCCAGTTGTTGCCAGTGCGGCGCGTGCAGCGGATGCGTGGCGGCCTGCTGGCGGAACGCGTCGAGGAAGCGCGCATTGGCGCCGGCGGTGGCGTTGAGGTAGAGGCCCTTGCGCACCATCACCCACCAACTGATCAGCGCCATGAACGCCAGGATCACGATGACCGCCCAGGCGTCCGGGGTCAGCGCGGCGATCAGGATGCCGAAGTAGCCATGGCCGCCGTCGCCGCTGCGCTGCTCGACCGGGTCGAAGCGCAGCAGTCGCGCATCCACGCCCTGGCTGCGCGCCGCGGCCTCGATCGCGCCGACCGGGCGCGCGACCTTGGCGATCTCGACCTCGTCGAGCAGGCCGATGAAGTTCTGCTGCGCCGCACCGGGGGCTCCGCCGAGAAAAACGCCGCCACTGCTGGCCGGCAGGCCAGCGGCGGCCTGGCCGGCCGGCTGACCATTGACGAACAGGGTGCTGGTCTTGCCGTCGCTGCGCAACGCCAGGTGCACCCACGTATCCGCCGCCACCGCCGTGCTGGCGACAATGCGCGCGGGCGCCGCCGTGCCGCCCAGCTCCGCGACGGCCTTGCCGTCCTCCAGGCGCAGCACCAGGGCATCGGACAGCGCCAGCACGACGCCGGATGCGCCGGCGCCGGCCGGCTTGGCCCACAACGACACGGTCGCCGCCTGCGCCGCCGGCCAATTCAGCGACGCCGACGCGGGGACCTGCACCGGAGCGCTTCCGTCCAGGCGCAAACCGGCGCCGATTAGCGCCGCGTCCGCCAGCGCCAGCGGTGCGCCGGCATTGTTCCCGTAGGCGGTACTGTCGCTGCCGGCGGCCTGGGCATTGGCGAAGTGGTACACCGCGACCGTGTCGGCGTCGTAGCTGCCCTTGGGATCGCTGCCGCCGCTGGCCTCGGGGTTGCCGAAGTAGACGTAAAGCGGCGTCGTCGCGTTGGCCGGCAGGTCCGGCAGGTCGACCCAGGCCAGTGCGACCTGGTCGACAAGCCCGTCGTATTTTTCGAAGTGGTACTTCAGCGGCGTGCGGTCGTCGCCCGCGACGAAGCGTACATCGCTGCCGTCGGCCTTGGCGTCGGCGAAATTGAAGTTGCCCGAGTGCAAGCGCACCAGCACCTGCGTGCGTCCTGCGGGCTGGGTCAGCGCGGCGCCGGTGGAGGTGGTGTCCACGCTGAGCTTGGCGCGGTAGTTCCATTTGCCGTCCCACCAGGTCGCTGCCAGCGCCGGCAGCGCCAGCAGCCACAGCCCCAGGAAAACGCACATACGCAGTCTGATCACGATCTACCCCGATTGGTGGTTGACGACGCCGGCATCAGAACTCGCTCCACAGCCGGAACAGCACGTTGATGTCTTTCTGTTTCTGCCCGCTCGGACTGGACAGCGGGGCGGCGACTTCCAGCACACCGTTGAGACGTTCGAAGGCCTTGAACGTCGCGCCCAGTCCAGTGCTGACCAGCGTCTCGCTAGCCAATTGCTCGGGGAGCGGGGAATGGATGCGCACGTAGCCGGCGTCGAGGAAGGCATGCAGGCGCGCGTCCTGCACCGTGCGCCCGGCGGCAGAGGCGAACGAGGGGCTGCGCAGTTCGAACTGGCCCGCCGCGCCGTAGTCGCCAAGCGCCTGGCTTTCGAAGTAGCCGCGCACGCTGTCCATGCCGCCGATGCTGAATTGCTCGTTGCTGATCAACGGTTCGGACGCCAGTTGCGTCTGCAGCCGCGCCGACCACTGGTAATCGCCGGCGAAACTGCGGGTCCGCGACACATCCGCACGCACATGGAAGAAGTTCGCGCGCGCCTGGTAGCGCTTGACGTCGAAGCGCGCGCTATCGTCGCCGGCGCCGCGCACGTTCATCGTCGCGGTGAGTTCCAGCGTATCGGTGCCGCGCGGCGTGCTCCAGGTGGCGCTGTAGGCGGCACTGAGCGGCAGGTAGTGAATCGGTGCCGAACTGCGGTCGCCGCCGAACAGGGTGTCCTCGCGGAAATCCTTGTCGTCCACGCCCAGGCTCAAGGTATGGAAGAAGCCGGCATCGCCCGGCAGCGTGCGGATCAGGCGCAGGCCGTACAGACTGCCGTTGCCGATCACGTTGAAGCCGCCGATCGCCGCGACTTCGCTGTCGCTGCGCACCGCGTAGCCGAGCAACGACCAAGGCGAGGCGCCGAAGCGCGCCAGGTACGAGGCCGACACCACCCGGGCATCGGAAGGATGCTGTGGCGCGGTCTGCGCGGAGACGGTGAAACTATGGCCGCGCTGCCATAGATTGTCGTAGCGCACCGAACCGCTCAGGCGCAGCTCTGCGGTGTTGGCGCTGTTGCGGTTGTTGAGTTCCAGGTTGCCGTGCAGCGGCAGGCTGTCGTCGACGTTGAGATCGACGTCGACCGTATTCGGCCGCGCGCCGGGTTTGACATCGGGCGTGACGCGCCGGTCGGGCCATTGGTTCAAGGCCACGATATCGCGCTGCACCGCCGCGAAGTCGGGCACACCACCCTCGGCGAGCGAGTTCGCGCCGCTGGCGATCGCGTCGGGAGAGAAATATCGCGCACCATTGACCCGCAAGCGGCCGATGCGCTGCTCGCTCACCTGCAGCGTGACCAGGCCGCCTCCGGCGTCCTGTTCGGGGATGCTCACCGCGACGGTGGCCAGCCCCTTGTCCGCGTACAGCGCCTGCAATGCCGCGCGCGCCGCCTCGACATCGGCTTCGCTGCGCTGCGGTCCGAGAAACGGATAGACCGCACGTTCGATATCTGCCGTGCCCAGCGTGGTGTTGCCGATGACTTGATAGGCCATGACATCGAACCGCGCCATCGGCGTATCGCTGGCCCAGGCGTGCGGCATGCCGCACGCGGCCGCCCCAAGCGCCGCGAAGAATCGCCACTGCATCTGCAAACATCCCCTGTCCTGCGCAAGCGGCGAGAGCGCCGCTGGAAAGATCGCCTCGAATGCGGCGGGAACTTAGAAGCGAAGGATGACCGCGACCAAAAAGTTTTATGACGTCACGTGCAACAAGCGGTGCCTGATTGAAATAATTCCGCGATATCTACGATATGAATGCGCGACGAACCCGGGATTATATGGATGCAATCCCCAAATACACGGGGACACCGATTTGAAATACAACGCATCACGTCAAAACGTTTGTCTACATAATGATCCAATATGTGGGTGCTGCCATGCGGTATCGATCGCGAACGCGACGAAAGCCATGGCACGTTCTGCGGGCAGCGGACCACTCATGTGCCGATCGGGCGCACGGGCGCCCGGTGCATCGATCGGCGAGGCGCTGTCGCACACGCGGCGACAACGCGCCGACTGCCTGCCCTCGTGACGGCGCTGTGCTGCGATCTCCAGTCCGCGCACCGGCCGCGGCGTGCTGCGCTCGGCGCGAGCCCCATCGGCAACGGCTGCAGCTTCGATGCCGACGATCGCCGCGGTGTTGGCAGCCGCCCACGACGCGACGCTGCCGCTCTCGGTGTGTCCTCCTGGATCTGAATGGAGCAGGGCGGTCGCGCCTGGTTCTGCGCGGCGCGCCGGCTTGTGGCTGCGATCAGCGAATGCCGCTGCGGGCTTTTGCATCCTCGCCGCGCGTTGCGTGCAGATCGCCAGGCACGTGCGACGGCAACGGACATCGTGGAGCGACTGCGTACGGTGATCGCCGCACCAGGCAGAAGCGCTATGTGGCGATTGACGTGTCCGCGGCGACGACCAGTCCGGATCGCCGAGCATAGATGCCATCCTGCGCAGGGCCGCCTACGCCACTCGCCCCCATGACGATCGCTTGGCGGTAGAGTGAGGCAAGGTCGACACTGCATCGGCCGCCCCATGCCGCAACCGGATCCCGCAATGCGTGTAGCCAGCACCGCCATCCCGACCGGAACCACCCCCGCCGAATGGCGCTCCATCGAGCACGCCGCCACCCGGGAACTGCAACGCCGCACCGAGGCGGCGCATACGGCGGTGATCGCGCTGCTGCAGACCCACGCCGCTGCGTTCAGCGCGAAACAGCGCGCCCAGATCCGACGGCGGTTGGCGCGGGGCGGCTGAACCCCACGGCCGCAGGTGCGGCAGTGCGACATGCGAGGGGTGCGTGATGCCGCAGCCAGCGAGGGAATGACAGGCGCCATCGACCGGCGTCGCATGCCCAGTTGTCAGCGCCGAGGCACACGCGGTCGGCGAGCCAACGAGGCAGCCGCCCGCGTGCCGCGTGTCCGGCGCCGACCATGTCGCTGATTGCCACACAACCTCGGCTATCATCGACCAGACGCTGAGATGAGTAAGGATATGGAAGTGCGACTCACGCGCGAGCAGGTCCTCGCGCTTGCGCCGGATCCGGCATCGGCCAAGGCGGCCGCCGGCCTGGCCACGGACGGGAAGTGGGGCCTGCTCGGCGCCGACGCCGAGGTGCTGTGGGGAGAATGCCAGGGCAGTGGCGCCAAGCCCTACCAGACCCAGGTGGACCTGGTTGCACTGGTCAGCCGTTGCTCGTGCCCCAGCCGCAAGTTTCCGTGCAAGCACGGGCTGGCCATGCTGCTGCTGTATGCCGACGGCAACCCGCGCTGCGTGGCGGGCACCCGCCCGGCCTGGGTCGAGGAATGGATGCAGGGACGTCGCGAACGCGCGGCGCGCAAGGAGGAGGGCGCCGCCAGCAAGCCGCCGCCCGATCCGCAGGTCCAGGCCGCGGCGGCGGCCAGGCGCGAACAGGCGCGTTGGGCGCGCATGCAGGCCGGCGCGGCCGAACTGCAACGCTGGATCGCCGACCAGTTCCGCCAGGGCCTGGCCAATCTGGGCGCGGAGTTCGACCAGGACGCGCGGCGCATGATGGCGCGCATGGTCGATGCGCAGGCTTCCGGCCTGGCCGCGCAGTTGGAGCGTGCCGTGGGCGAGGGCGGCCGCGATCTCGCGCAGCTCGCCGACCTCGGCGAACGCCTCGGCCTGTTGCAACTGTTGGCCCAGGCGGTGCCGCGCGCAGGGGCTTTCAGCGCCGCGCGCCAGGCGGACCTGCGTGCCGCACTGGGCTGGCCGCTGGAGCGCGACACCGTGTTGCGCGAAGGCGAGGCGGTGCACGATCGTTGGCATGTGCAGGGCCAGCACCTGATCGAGCAGCCGGGCAATCTGCTGGAACGCCGGGTGTGGCTGCAGGGCCTGGACAGCGGCCGCCCCGCGCTGCTGCAGGAGTACAGCCACGGCGGGCGCGGATGGGAGCAGCAGTGGCGCAACGGTCATGTACATGCCGGCTGCCTGCATTTCCATCCGGGTACGGTGCCGTTGCGCGCCGTGCCGGGCGAACTCGATGCCGGCGTGGAGGCTGGCGCCGCGCTGCCGCGCACCGACACCCTGGACGCCGCCGCCCGTGCGCATGCGCTCAACCCATGGCTGCCGCAGGTGCCGATGCGCCTGCAGGAGGCGCAGATCGCGCACGACGGCCGCAGCGTTCGGGCGCAGCACAGCGAAGGCAGCCTGCCGCTGCAGCTGCCCGCGATGCAGGGTTGGGCGCTGCTCGCGTTCGCTGGCGGTCATCCTGTCTGCCTGATGGGCGAGTGGGACGGCGACACGCTGTGGCCGCTCAGCGCGTGGAACGCGCAGAGCGAGCGTTGGGAAAGGAGCGCGGCATGAACGAGGCCTGGTTGAAACCGGCGCTGCTGGGTATCGATCGCGCACAACGGATTGCTCTCGATGGCGCACTCGGCGAGCTGCTCGCCGCCATCGCCACGCAGGACGATGCCGCACTGGGCTACAGCCTGCAGGTGGGCGCGTTGGCCGCCTGCCGGCGTGCGGCGCTGCGTCTCGGCGCGCCACTGCCGCTACCGCCGCCCGCGCCGCCCGATCCGCAAGCGCTGCCCGCAGACCATGCCTGGGTGCCGCTGTTGCGGGCGCTGTTCGCCAGCGCGCAGCCCGCAGCGTGGCTGAAACGCCTTCGCCACGAAGCCTGCCTGCAACTGGCCGCACGCGGCCAGCATCTGCCGGTCGCAGTACTGCCGCAGGCATTGGACGCAGGCGCGCGCCTGAGCGCGCTGCGGGGCGCATTGCGCCCGGTGCTGGGCGCGCGTGGCCGCTGGCTTGCGGCGCGCAATGCAGAGTGGACCTACGCCGCCGATGCGGCAGCGGCGGCGCAGACGCCTGCCGATCTGGCGCGGATCTGGGAGGAGGGCACGTTCGATGCGCGCCTGCTGGCCTTGCGGCAGTTGCGCGCGTCCGACCCCGACGGCGCGCGCCAGCGCCTGCAGGACGCGCAGAAGGAACTGTCCGCACGTGAACGCGCCGCCTGCGTCGATGCGTTACAGCCGCAGTTGTGCGAGGCCGATGCGCCGTTCCTGCAGCAACTGCTGAAGGACCGCAGCCGCGAGGTCCGCCAGTTGGCCGGGCCGATGCTGGCGCGGTTGTCGTCCACCGCACATGCGCAGTACCTGCAGGCGCAGATGTCGGCGGTGTTGCAACAGCAGCGCACTGGCCTGTTGCGCCGAGTGAGCTGGACCCTGGAGGCGCCGAGGGCGGCCGATGCCGGCTGGAACGAGGCGGCCATCGACAGCAAGCGGCCCGACAGCGACGCGCTCGGTGAGCGCGCCTGGTGGCTCTATCAACTGGCGCGGCAGTTGCCGCTCGCCTGGTGGTGCCGCACGCTGGAGAAGACCCCGCAAGAGGTGCTGGCCTGGTCCCGCACCACGGAGTGGGACGCCGCCCTGCTGCGTGCCTGGCTGGAGCAGGTGGACGCCAGCGAGCCGGCCTGGGTGGAAGCCCTGCTCGACGTGGAGCAACGGCAGCGCAGCCCGAGCGAGCTGTTGGCCCTGCTGCCGCCGGAGCGGCGCGAGCGCTACTGGCCGCCGAGTACCGCGCAACTGCAGCAGCAGGCGCTGCTCGGCGAGGTGCTGGCCGGCACCGCCCACGGCCAGCACTTGAGCGCCGCCTATTCGCAGTCGCTGGCGACAGACCTGGGCTCGCTGTTCGGCGCTCCGATGCTGCGCCACGACTATCTGCTGCGCGACGCGCTGCTGGAACTGCTCGCCGTCCTGCATCCATCCGCATTGCCGCGGGTGCGGGTGGCCGATCCGGCCGCGGACGCCAGCGCCGCCTTGCTCGATTGCGTGCAGCAGGCCCGCCAGCTCCTGGTCCTGCGCCAGAGCCTGCACGCCGCATCCTGATCCTCACGCCTTTCACTGGAGACCTCATGAGCACTGCCGTCCTGCGCCAGCACGCCGAACATCAATACGCCGAGGAACTGGAGGAACTGCGCCGCCAGGACAACCGCCAGCGGCCTGCCAACTGGCAGCTGTCGCCCTGGGCGGTGGTGACCTACCTGCTCGGTGGCACGCTGGAGAACGGCTTCGTGGTCAGCCCCAAGTACATCGGCGACCGCCGCCTGATGGAAGTGGCCGTGGCGACCATCGCCACCGATCGCGCCCTGCTGCTGTTCGGCGTGCCGGGCACCGCCAAGTCCTGGGTGTCCGAACACATGACCGCGGCGATCAGCGGCGATTCCACGCTGCTGGTACAGGGCACCGCCGGCACCAGCGAAGAGCAGATCCGCTACGGCTGGAACTATGCGCAGCTGCTGGCCAACGGGCCCAGCGAGAAGGCGCTGGTGCCGAGTCCGCTGATGCAGGCCATGCGCCTGGGCAAGATCGCCCGCATCGAGGAGCTCACCCGCATTCCGGCCGACGTGCAGGACGCGCTGATCACCGTGCTGTCGGAAAAGACCCTGCCGATCCCGGAGCTGGGCAGCGAAGTGCAGGCGGTGCGCGGCTTCAGCGTGATCGCCACCGCCAACAACCGCGACAAGGGCGTCAACGAACTGTCCAGCGCGCTGAAGCGCCGCTTCAACACCGTGATCCTGCCGGTGCCGTCCAGCGAGGAGGACGAAGTGGCGATCGTGCGCAAGCGCGTGGCCGAAATGGGCGCGGCGCTGGACCTGCCGGCCGAGCCGCCGGCGCTGCAGGAAGTGGCGCGGGTGGTGCGCATCTTCCGCGAGTTGCGCAATGGCGTTACCGAAGACGGCAAGGCCAAGCTGAAGAGCCCGACCGCCACGCTCTCCACCGCCGAGGCCATTTCCGTGATCAACAACGGCATGGCCCTGGCCGGCCATTTCGGCGACGGCGTGTTGCGCCCCGGCGACATGGCCGCCGGCATGATCGGCGCCATCGTCAAGGATCCGGTGCAGGACGCGCTGGTGTGGAAGGAATACCTGGAAACCGTGGTGAAGGAGCGCGAGGACTGGAAGGACCTGTACCGCGCGTTCCGCGAGCAGGCCTGAGCGAGCCGGCCTCGATGAGCGAAGCCATCTCCCTGTTCGGCATTCGCCACCACGGTCCCGGCTGCGCGCGCAGCCTGGTGGCCGCGTTGACGGCGTTGCAGCCGGACTGCGTGCTGATCGAAGGACCGGCAGGTACCGAAGCATTGCTGCCGCACGTGCTGGAGGAGGGCATGCAGCCGCCGGTGGCCCTGCTGTCCTATTGCGTCGACGACCCGCAACTGGCCGTGTTCCATCCGTATGCGGCGTACTCCCCGGAATGGCAGGCCATGCACTGGGCGCTGCGCAACGGCGTGGCGGTGCGCTTCATGGACGTGCCGCCGGCCTTGACCCTGGAATGGCAGGCGCAGGCGCGTGCCGAGCGCGTGGCTGCGCCTGCAGACCAAACGTCGGAGCCGGCGGACACGCCGCCACCGGCGCAGGACGACGCCGACGCTCCCGAGGACGAGCGCGCCGAGGTGCGCCCGTCCGATCCGCTGGATTGGCTGGCGCGCGCCGCCGGCCATGCCGACGGCGAGGCCTGGTGGAACCACATGGTGGAAGAGCGGGGCGACGGGCAGGGGCTGTTCGATGCCATCGCCGAGGCCATGGCCGCCGTGCGCGAACACACGCCGGAGCCTCCCGGCCTGCGCGGCGAACACGAGGCCGTGCGCGAAGCCCACATGCGCAGCGCGCTGCGCAGCGCCAGCAAGGCGTTCACGCGTGTCGCGGTGGTTTGTGGCGCCTGGCATGTGCCGGCGTTGCAGCCGGCGGCGTTGCGCGCCAACAGCGCCACCGCGGACAGCCGCCTGCTCAAGGCCATGCCCAAGCGCAAGACGCAGAGCACCTGGGTGCCATGGACCTATCGCCACCTGAGCATGGACAGCGGCTACGGCGCCGGCGTGGAAGCGCCGGGCTGGTACGACCACCTGTGGCGCAGCAGTGGCGTCCACGACCAACGCGCCGTCGGCTGGTATGCGCGGGTGGGGCGCCTGTTGCGCGACCACGGACTCGACTGCTCGTCGGCGCACCTGATCGAGGCCACGCGCCTGGCCGACACGCTGGCCGCCTTGCGTGGTCATCCGACCCCGGGCCTGGACGACATCGCCGAGGCCAGCCGCGCGGTCATCTGCAACGGCGACGACGCGCCCATGCGGCTCATCCGCGAGCGCCTGATGATCGGCGACGCCCTGGGACAGGTGCCCGACAGCGTGCCGGCGGTGCCGCTGCAGCGCGACCTGGAGGCGCAGCAGAAGCGCCTGCGCCTGAAACCCGAAGCGCTGGAAAAGACCCTGGATCTGGATCTGCGCAAGGACACCGATCTGGCGCGCAGCCATCTGCTGCATCGGCTGCGCCTGATCGGCATCGAATGGGGCCGGCTGGCGCGCACCGGGCAGTCCGCACGCGGCACCTTCCACGAAATCTGGCAACTGGCCTGGCAGCCGCAGTTCCTGGTGGACCTGGTGCAAGCCAGCCGCCACGGGCAGACCCTGGCCGATGCCGCGTCCAGCATGGCCATCGCACAGGCACGCAAGGCCGAGGCGTTGCCGGCGCTGTCCGCGCTAGTGGACCAGGTGCTGCTGGCCGACCTGCCGCAGGCGGTCAGCGCGATCGCCGCCGAGCTCGAGGCCCGCGCCGCCACCGATGCCGACCCACTGGCGCTGCTCGGCGCACTGCCGCCACTGGCCAACGTGTACCGCTACGGCAATGTCCGCCAGACCGAGGGCCGCCAGGTCGCGCACCTGTTCGACAGCATGCTGGCGCGCGCGGTCATCGGCCTGACCCTGGCGCTGTCCAGCCTCGACGAGGCCCGCGCCGAGCAGGCGCGCAGCATCGTCCTGGACGCCGATCGCGCCATCGGCCTGCGCGGCGATGCGGACGGCAGCGCCAACTGGCAACAGGCGTTGCAACGCGTGGCGCTGTCGCCGGCATGCAACGCGTTGCTGCAGGGCGTTGCGCTGCGGCTGCTGTTCGACACCCAGGCGGTGCAGGGCACCACCGTGCACCTGCAACTGCAGCAGCACCTGTCGCCGGGTGCCGAACCGCTGCAGGCCGCGCAATGGCTGGACGGCTTCCTCAACCGCAACGCCACCGTGCTGCTGCACGACGATGCCGTGTGGCAGATGATCGACGCCTGGGTCGTGGCGCTGGACGAGGCGCAACTGGTGCGCGTGCTGCCGCTGGTGCGGCGCACCTTCGCCGCCTTCCAGCCCGCCGACCGCCGCGACCTGGGAACGCGCGTGCGCCAGGCGCCGGTGGAGAAAACCGAGGCCGCTGTCGTCCCCGATTGGAACCTGGCCCGCGCCGAGCGCGCGGTGCCGACGCTGCGCGAACTGCTGGGATTGCCCGCATGACCGACACGCCATCCACACCCGACACGCCCACCTCGCGCGCGCAGCGCTGGCGCCTGATCCTGGGGCAGGAGGCCGAATCCAGTTGCGGCGCCTTGCCCAAGCCGCTGCAGGGCATCGACCAGGCGCTGGCCGCGCTGTACGAGCCCGACGGCCCAGGCGGCCTGGGGCGCCGCGGCGGGCGAGGGGCCTCCTCGCCTAGTGTGGCCCGCTGGCTGGGCGACATCCGCCGCTACTTCCCCTCGTCGGTGGTGCAGGTGATGCAGCGCGACGCCCTGCAGCGCCTGGATCTGACCCAGATGCTGCTGGAAAAGGAAATGCTCGAGCAGGTGCAGCCCGACGTGCACCTGGTCGCCAACCTGATCGGCCTGAGCCAGGTGATTCCGGCGCAGACCAAGGACACCGCGCGCATGGTCGTGCGCCAGGTGGTGGAGAGCCTGCTGCGCCAGCTCGAGGAACCGATGCGCTCGGCGGTGACCGGCGCCCTGGACCGCGCGCGCCGCAACCGCCGCCCGCGGCTGGCCGAGATCGACTGGCACCGCACCATCCGCAGCAACCTGCGGCACTGGCAACCCGACCTGCGCACCGTGGTACCGCAGGACCTGGTCGGTTACGGCCGCAAGGCCAGGAAGCCGCAACGCGAAGTGCTGCTGTGCATCGACCAGAGCGGCTCCATGGCCGCCTCGGTGGTGTATTCCAGCATCTTCGGCGCGGTGATGGCCTCGCTGCCGGCGGTGTCCACGCGCCTGGTCGTGTTCGACACCGAAGTGGTCGACATGAGCGAGCAACTGGACGATCCGGTGGACCTGCTGTTCGGCGTGCAACTGGGTGGCGGCACCGACATCCACCGCGCCGTGAGCTATTGCCAGGGCATCGTCCGCGAACCGCACAACGCCATCCTGGTGCTGATCTCCGACCTGTACGAAGGCGGCGTCGAGGAGCGGCTGCTGGCGCGCGCCCGCGAACTGGTCGAATCCGGCGTGCAGTTCATCGTGCTGCTGGCCCTCAGCGACGAAGGCACGCCGTCCTACGACCGCGCCTTGGCGGCCAAGCTGGCGGCGCTGGGCGTGCCGTCGTTCGCCTGCACGCCGGATGCCTTCCCAGGCCTGATGGCCGCGGCGATCCGCCGGGACGACATCCAGCAGTGGGCGGGGACGCAGGGATTGGTGACGGTGCGGTGAGGTTGGTGGGTCTGATGGTGTCCGGGGCTGCTTCTACTTCAGGCTTCTTACATAAGATACATTATGCGAAATTCTGCTGGTGGCCAGCCTTGGCATTGTCGTCAGCCTGGCTGTGCGCCACTACATGGCCCACAGGCAACCATGGAAGCCAGCATGACCATTGACCCCACCGAACGCACCGAACTGACCGGCCCTTGGGCCGGTTTTGGTTTCCAGCTCGGGCACATGTGGACCCCTGAGGGATACAGCCTCTACCCCGAGGACATGGTGTGGTGGTCGCTCACCTGCAACATCGCGCATGAGTGGCGGCAGATGATGGCGGATGCGCGTCGGCCTCGAGGCCAAGATGAGAACGATTCTCGCAGTGCGAGATCCACGCAGCGGAAAGTGATCTACCTGCGGGACGTGCTGCGGCGCCGGCAGCAAGAGCGGTCAGCAGAAGGTGGTCAGTCGAGGTGCGAGCCTGGCCAGGTGCGCCGACCAGGTCGTGGGCGCCGGCGTACCTGGCGCGGGTGAGGCGTTGACCGTAGGGGGCGATGCCCCCTACACCCTAGTCGAACGGGTCGTAGAACTGCTCGCGCTCGCGCTGATAGACGCGGTGCATGTAGGCCTCGGAATACCGAACACGGCGGGCACGCTCTAGACGCCGCAGGCGCAGACTGGCGCGAATGCCGGAGGCGAGGCCGGCGAAAGACAGCCCTATGACGGCAACGAGTTGAGCGGTAGCCAACCAGTCGATATTAGCCATTTCCATGACGCGTCACGCCTTCGGGTAGCGGGTGGCCAACTCGGCAACGAGGCGGGCAACAGTGCCGCGCGAAGATCCGTTGTCGATGCTCTTGCGGATCAGATCCAGCAGCAGGCTATCAGACAACTGAGCCGGTCGGGCATGCCCTACCCTCAGCCGCTTGGCCTTGCGCTGGCGATACGCGGCCGCACGCTCGGCGTCGGTCTTGGCAGCGATGCCGTCGGCCGGCGGTCGACCAGGTCGACCGCGCAGGGGCATTTCCAGGGTGCCGGGGTCTTTTTCGTCACGCATCACGTTTACTCACTGTCCTTGGCGCGGTGGAAAAGGAACAGGTAGAGGCGGAACACACCAAACCCGAGAAGAAGCAATCCCTGGATTCCGACAAGTGCTTGCGTAGCGTTCATGGCGCCCATCCTCTTTGTGTGGATCCATTATATCGTGACGAGTCACGAATGTCTGATGATCTGTAGTTATAAGTGACGCGTCACGTAATTACATGTCAAGGGTAGTAGGCGGTGTAACACTGGAGCTGGGATAAGGCTTCGACTCGGGGAACGTGCCAAGCGCGCGCGTCTGCTTGGAAATGATCGACGCAGGACGCTGCGCAGGCTGTGTATGGCGAGCACCAGAGGCATCGTCACTACCCTGCCCGCCCTGCACCACCTGTTGAGCCTGAGCGGGCTGCGGCGGCGCCTTAAACGGGTTGTACGGCTCACCATTTCGGGCAATCTCGCGGCAGACATCATCGCGGATCGTCTGAACCCTAGTGTTCTGCTCAGTGACACATCGACAGCTATTCTCGGTGCTCATGCAATACACGTGCGGGTCGCTCACGACGGGACGGCCGACGAATGCAGGCGCAGACCAAGGAACATCAGACACCATCGGCGCAAGCATCTGCACATAGCCCTCGGCGCTAGACACGGACGCGACAGAGGACGCGGCGGCCGGCGTGCCGGACAGCGACGCCGCCGAAGGCGGCGTCTTTTTGTCCGGCTCGCCGGCATGCGCCAGGCTGCTATCGCGGAAAACGGTGTACCAAGCGCCGACAGCCAAGATGACAGCGATGGGAAGGATCATCAAAGCGCGTTTGACGAGAGCCGGCATTTGATATTTAACCGTGTGCACCTCAGCAGATTCATAACATGCAAAATACTGCTTCGGAAAATTCCAAGTGTTGTAATCATAAAGGGTCTTAATGCGCTTAATGGGCGCCCTAACCTCCTCCATAACAGTGTTATTTCTAAAAATAAAACTGGCTTCCTTGCCGTTACAGCGCAGCAAATGCTCATGGAAACCAATCAGTCCGCGCAAATAGGTATCAAGATAATTGGGCTGTTGCGTCGCCAGCACTAGACGTATGCCATCGTGCCGGATTTTATTCATAATCACTTCATTCGGAGGATCACCGCTACGCCTAGCAGGAAAATAGTGCTGAGCCTCATCGACAAACAGAATTGCGCCAGAGGGAAGATCGCGCCAATCTTTAGGATCAGGCCAATGCGTAGTGCCGCGAATTTTAAGGCCATCAATATTGGAGTAATAAACATGCTCGCCCTTTTCCACAAGCACGGAAATGGCCTGCGCCAAACGCAAACTCTTGCCAGCACCCGGCAAACCAGTAAGCAACGAAATAGATGCAGTATCACCGATCATGTGGCCGCCTGATTCTTGCGTTGAATGAAAATACGCTCAGCACCGCGAATGCCATAAGCGCTCAAAATAATAGAAACGCCAGCGTCTATACCAAGAGCATGGACCCAATTGGCGATAGAAGCCGGTATCGCGGACCAAGCATTCTGTGCATACTCAATAATTGGGTCATAAATAAAGTGTTGCGCGGCAAAACCAAGACCGACCGCAGAAAGAAGGCGACCAAGCCAAATTGCCGCACGCAGCTTTACTAGCTTATGAATGGTGTCCGCGAAATTTTCAAAAAAGTTGTTTGCGAAATCCTTGGCCCAATCAAACATCAAATATTCCTCCCGACGATGAACATGGCCATTACGGTGCACATGGCAATAATCACCATCCTGATAGCCGCTATCGCATCATAAAAGCCCTGCGGGACAACCCACTGATGCCCCTCGATTGAAACGTCAGGCAACAAAGAACCGCCGCCACCCACACTCACCAACGACTGACTAAGCGTTAAGCCGGAACCAGCAGGCTTGCCGTTCCAAATGCCGTCAACCACACCCTCATCGTCAGGGTTGGAGATGGCGGCAGCGCGATTAGCCATACCCTGCGCTATGGCCTCCATGCCGCAACGCTGGCGCCACTGCTGCAGCACCTGCGCATACTGCGCGGACTTGCAACCAGCGCCAGCACAAACGGGGATGTCAGAATCGGCACATGTAGTGCCAGCAGTGACCTCGCCGGCATCAGTATTACATTGAATTTTCCAGGTGAACTTAAGCTGCAAACACTTCAAAGTGTCGCCAACGCAAGCAGGGGGCGCGGTGCAATTGCCACTGTCAGATGCACTGTCAGTATCCTTATCACTATCCTTACTACCAGCATCCTTTCCGCCATTGCCGGACGAATTACCCGAACCATCTGGAGAATTGTCGCCAGTCGAATTCTTGGACGTGCCAGACGGAACACTAGAATAATTCGTGACGTTATAGGTTGTGCAAGTATTATTAACACAAGCAGTATTCTGATGCCCTTCATTACGCTGCCACTCTTGATCCTTAATAGTGACACTAGGAGGCGTAACCGGCTCACCCTTTGGCGATTTTACTTGGGCATCAGAACCGTCTGTTTTCTTACCAGTTTCATTAGGGGCCCAGCAAAAAGTTTTGCCAGTAGACGACGTGGCGCAATAATCGCCGTTAGGCGCCAAACAAGCCGTCTGCCCAGAGCCAAGCGCAGTGCACTCCTTTTCCTTCTTCTTAGTCGCGTCTTCCTTGTCGGCATTATCCTTCGATATATCGGAGGTCCCATTGGGTGCAACGCAGGTCTTGCCGTTATACGTTCGATCCTTCATGCCATAAATCTTGACGCCACCAGAAGTGCTATCAAAGGGCGTTCCCTGCACCTGGCATCCACCGATGCAACTACTTGGCTGCGAATACCAAGGCGCAGCGTCAGCAAGCTTGTTTTGGTTACGATCAGCGCATGTTCCCTTGAAATAGAAAGTGCCTATGCCGGATACGTTACCACTACATCCCTGGCTTTTCTGCGCATAAAAACCAGAATACGAAATAGAGTCGGCACGCCTTGAGCAACCGACATAGCAATACGTGCCGTTAGGCGAAGACGCACACGAAGAGTCAGAAGCTTCCTTGGCTGCGGCATCGCCG
Source organism: Xanthomonas sp. LMG 12460 (assembly GCF_009192895.1). Taxonomy (NCBI): domain Bacteria; kingdom Pseudomonadati; phylum Pseudomonadota; class Gammaproteobacteria; order Lysobacterales; family Lysobacteraceae; genus Xanthomonas; species Xanthomonas sp. LMG 12460. Next base: position 16,893 of record NZ_NKUH01000090.1, read on the forward strand.
TAGCGCTTGGCAACAGCGGATGCAATGCCTTCGTCACACACGGACGAGTTGGGATCCTGACACCCAAAATCAGCAGGCGACGCCGCCTTTGCAGACGCACACGTCTGCGCAATGAAAGCGAAACAAACCGCGACGCAAGCATATGCGACGCGGCGCACCACGGCACGCGCGAAGTAGCGAGCGAGCCACCGCATATCAGTGTCCGGAAGCGCACACGTGCGCGGCATGCATCAAAAACAACAGTACGATCAACCCTTCCATAAAAGCTCCCCTATAAAAAAAAGGGAGGGCTACCCCTCCCCTTTTTCGTGACGAATCACAATTAACGGCCGCCGATGATGCCCAGGGCCTTGAGGGTCCAGCGGCCCAGAGCGAACGCGCCCAGGATCGAGACGCCGACGGCCGTGTAGGTCACGACCTTGGAGATGATGTCGGAGCCATCGAAATCGCCGGCAGCCATGGCGAAGCCGGGCATGACGGTCAGCGCGGTGAGACCGACAACGACGGCGGTCTTGGCGCTGCCGAACGCGCGGTTCAGGGTGTTGATGATGTTGGACATAGATGTCACTCCTCTGTGGTTTTCGGAAAAAGCAGCGCTTTCGCGACTGCCAGGGTCATCAAGCCGATGAAGTACGCACTCCCCACCGCCGCGGCTTGTTCAATGGTGGGTAACGGGGTCGTCCAGTCGCTCTGATCGACCCACGCGGTTTGCGCGCACGTGCCGTCCTGAGCGGGCGCAGGATCAATGCAGGTCAGCACGCGCGCCATGGATCACGCCGCCTTCGCCGAAGCGCCGACGACTTGCGGAACCGTCGCGCCGGTTTCCTTGAGCGCAACGGCGAGCGGCCACAGCTTAATCCGCTTGAGCGTCACGTCGCCGTACTGACCGCTGCCGTAGCTGTCCGGATGGATGACGTAATCGCCCACCTGATAGCAGGGGCCATCGCCGAGGCCGACGTTGAACGTGGTTTCGTAGCCGCCACCGAGCAGGACACACGCACGCTGCTCACGGAAGATTTGCGGCACACCCTTGATGACGACACGGCGCTCGATGATGCGGTCATCTTTGACCCTCACAATGGACATGGGATTTCCCTCTTGACTAAGGTTTCCCGCACGTAGGCGGGCAGATCGGCTGCCTTACAGGCACGCTTGAAACGCGAGGGCAGCCCTTCCCGCGCCAGGTGATTGACGACGAAGTCGCCGAATTGGTCGCCCAGCGCTTCGCGCAGGCAATGGAGAGTTGGCCCGACCTGGCGGTGCGCCCAGCGCACCATGGCCTCAGCGGTCGCTTCTACGGTGCGCTTGGCGATCTTGACGGCGGTGGCGACGCCCTGCCCTACCCTGGCGAGCAAACGCTCCATGTACGCGTAGGAGCCGCGCAGATAGCGCATCGGATCGGTGAGCATGTCGAGCGACAACTCGGCGTGCTTCCCATACAGGCGCGCTTCGTAGCGCACCCAGGGCGATTCGCACACGCCTAGCTGCTTGCCCTTTTCGTAGATGCAGAGTTGCTTGTGGCCCTTGCCGCCGACGTAGAGCGTGCAGCCATCGCCGTTGCCGTGGTCATCCATGAAACGGGTCTTAGGCGGCGCACCAGGGCCGGAACCGAACAGGAGACAGCCGCCGGTATCGGACATGTTGGCGCGCGCGAGCGCTTCATGATCACGCACGGTGCCAAGGACACCGTCGTAGTCGTCATACGCGATGTCGCAGCGCGTGATGCGCGCGCCGACAAGCTGCAAATTGACTTCGACGTGCCGCCAATTGCGGATATAGCGACAAGCAGCGCCAGAGAGACTGACGCACATCGTGTCGCCGTTGCCCTCGCAGCCGAAACGACCCACCAACTCGCCGTTGGCGTCGATGATCGGGGCGCTGGAACGATAGAACTGCCACCGCTTCGCGTGGATCTGCCCCATGAACACGTCGCGCGGGTCAAGACCGAAGATCCACTGCAACAAGTAGCGCAGGTTGAGCTTACGCGCCGCCTCAAGTCGGTCGCGATTGAAGACGACGGTCAAAAAGTCCACCGTCACCGCGTGCTGCCGAACCGGTGCCGGTTGCCCTTTTTGGCCCGTGTTACTCCCCGGGCCAAGGTCATGTGCATTTTTCACCGGTTCGACCGGTGAAAATTCGTGAAGCGCGGTCATGCGCCACGCTCCAAGCGCGCAGCAGCAGCCTGCATGCGCACAGCGACCCAGTAGTCACCAAGCGTGACGGCCTGGCCGTCCACGTGGATGACGACGGCGGAGAGCTCGAGGAGGTCAGGCCGGTGCGGCGCGACCGGCACGATGATGCGCTGGACGCGCTGCGCGGGCGCCTTGGATTCACGCACGGCGGCGCACCTCGCGCTTCGCTTCCTCGACCATACAGAACGCGCGAAACTCAGCCTCGAGCTGCTGATCAAAGCGACGGTCAGACCAACGCAGGTAGGCGCGGAAGCCGCGAAAGAGGAAGTAGAGGGCAAGAACGGCAAGGATCGCAGCCTGGACAAGGAAAATATCGTGACTCATCACGAAATATCCCCCGCCTGACGGACGCGGAAGTCACGCACCGCGATGGCGAACATGCGACCACGGATCACCTCATCGGCCACGTGCTCGAACTTGCGCTCATAGGCGGTGAAACGATCCGGGTGCGCCTCAAGGACGACCCAGCGGCGACCATCGCGCTGCTGAACCTGATATTCGTGATTCGTCACGGTATTTCCCCAATCCCCTACCCTGACCCGTGGCCCCCGGGGGGTGCCGGGGGGCGGGTGTGAACTGTGCAGTTCACAGTTGTGCATGTAACCTGACCGGGACACATCATGTCAACCGGTCACGACACATGAATAGCGAAAATATTCTTCTTGACAAAGTCAAAGAAATATGCGGGGTTCCTTCGGACAATGCGTTAGCTGTAGCGCTGGGGGTTCAACGCCAAGCAATCTCAAAAATCCGCCGTGACGAAATGCACCTATCAGACGAACGCATCGCAGAGCTATGCGGGATGGCAAAACTGGACGGGGGCGAATGGTTGGCCCGAATCCACACCGAAAGAGCAGCAAGCCCGGCGGAAAAGGCGCTATGGCGATCGGTACTGGACAGGCTAAGCGCGGCGGCCGCGGTCGTCGCGCTGGTGGTGATCGCGGCAAAGACAGGGGGTCATCAGGGGCTTGAAGCCGCCCTGCCGGCCCTCTTCATAACCAGGTCCTACGATACATTATGCGAAATTTAATGTATCCCCGGACGGGTGTGCGGCCGGCCATCCCCGCCGCAGATCTGTCAGTCCCCGTGTCAGTTTCTTTAGTTCGTGTCCTTTTCGCTTGGATCGTGCCCCTGCTTGATTTCAAAGGCTTTTTTCCCTCTCCAAGGACACGATCCAAAGTAACGCGTGGACGCTCTTCGTGCCAGTGTCGCTATGCAGAGCAGCTTGATCGGTGTCAGGTTGCAGCCACTTTGCCGCGACTACGCCTAGAGCGTGCTGGTTTAGGAGGCTTGGGCTGACCGTGTCCAACACGTTGGTGCCAAGCCGCTTCGAGTGCCGCAGGCAGATCGTTCAATTTGGCCAGCTGTGCCTCCAACGCGTCGGCACGCGCTTGCTGGACGGTAAGTTCCTGGCGAGTCTGAGAGACCGTGTCCTTCGCGCGCTCGAGCTCCTCGTCATGCAGCCGTTCGGCCATTGCAGCTTCTTTTCGGAGGCTCATCAGTTGCTGTTGAGCCTCCTTGGTCTCCTGGCGTGCCCAATCCACTTCCGCATGTGCACGGTCTTCCGTAGCACGCACATACTGGGTCAAAGTGTCGCGCTCAACACGCGCCGCTTCCTGCACATGCTGGAGCTGAATCTGCAGTGCTTCGCAGGCTCTTTCTACTTCTGATACCGGCGTTGGATCGGGCGTTGGTTGCGGCCGGCCTCAAGGCCAGAATTGGGCCGCTCAAGCTCTCGACCGTGGTCCAGCGCGTGGCCGTGCTGTCCACGGCGCACAAGCTCAAGCGCTTGGCCAACCCGTGCGAGCTGCCCAGTGTCAGGACGCTGTTGAGCCGCGCCCGCCGAGCCTCAGTCAAACGCGGTGAGCGGCCGACCAAGAAGACCGCCATCACCCGGACCGAGCTCGAAGCCATGCTCGCGACCTGCGATGACAGCCTGGAAGGCCTGCGTGATCGCGCCCTACTCTGCTTTGGCTTTGCCAGTGGCGGGCGCCGGCGTAGCGAGATCGCAGCCGCGGACATGCGGGACCTGCGCAAGGTGGGCGAGGACGGCTACATCTACCGGCTGGAGTACTCCAAGACCCAGCAGGCCGGGGTGAAGGTGGATTCGACTCCGGACAAGCCGATCCTGGGCCGCAGCGCCGAGGCGCTGGCGGCTTGGCTTGAGGCGGCAGACATACAAGAGGGAGCGATCTTCCGTCGGATCTGGAAGGCACGGGTTGGCCCCGCCCTTCTGCCCGGCTCAGTGGCCTCGATCGTGAAGCGTCGGGCGAGGTTGGCAGGATTGGAGGGGGACTTTGGGGCGCACAGCCTTCGGTCCGGGTTTGTCACTGAGGCCGGTAAGCAAGGCGCGCCATTGCCTGCAGTCATGGCCATGACTGAGCACCGTTCCGTGGCGAGCGTGATTGGTTACTTCCAGGCCGGAGCAGCAGAAGACAACCCTGCCGCTCGACTACTGAAGTAATTTGAGCCCGACCGCAAAAAAGCGCAATGCGTTCAGAAGCCGACGGACAAAGTTGACCAGCCCATATCGGACCTAACCGGACCATTGTTTGGTACGTTCGAACGACACTGGCCAATCCGCAGATCGCTGTCCCAGACCGGCCATGAACATTTTGCCATCTGCCGCCGCCTTCGCCTAGTTAGCGGCGCAACCACTCGTCGCGGATCTTATCGATCGCTAGATCCTTCCATTGCTGCTGCCAGAGATCCCAATAGGGAATATCAGTCGACGCTGGAGCCACCGTGCATGCCTCGATCTGGACTACAGACGGCAGGGCGATCGATTCTCCGACCAGCAGCGCCTCCCCCTGCTTGAAAGCCGGCATCTTATCGATGAGCGTCCCCAGCGAGTCCGGCAGCAACTTACGAACGTAGCCTTGGTCGACCGGATTGGTCAGACGCATTGCGATAAAATTGTTGCACTGTGAAAAGATCGTCTCGGAGATCTCCGAGGGCCGCTGACTCGCGAGAAGTAATGTAACGCCATATTTGCGGCCCTCCTTGGCGATGCGCTCGATCGACATCTTCGAGGCGCGGAACTTCGACAGTTCACTATTCGGCACATACTTGTGCGCCTCTTCGTAAACGAGAAGAATCGGCGCATCGTTGTTGACCTTTTCCCGCGGATCGGCGGCGCAACGCAGGCGCTTGTAGAAGTAGCCATGCTCGAAAATCAGGCGCGAGATCAGCGAGACTGTGATGCTCAAAACTTCGAACGGGACGCCGCTCAAATCGATAACGGTCACATTGTGCAGCTTGCCCGTGCTGTAGCCGAGAATGGACCGTAGCGTTTCCTCGAAAGAGATCGACTTGGATTTCTCGCCTAGGAAGAAGTCGAGGCGCCGGTCGTTGATCTTGCTCTCGAGACGGTTCACGAAGTTGGTCAGCCGCCCATAAAGGCTGCCCTGCGTGAGCTTAGGCTGCCCTGCCTTTTCCTTATTGCTTGAAGCATATACCTCTCCGGTATCGACCATCTCCGTGTTGCGATGGTTGGCGTGATCCAGAACATCGCGAATATCGAACAGGAGCGGTGTGTCCAGGTGGATCCGGTTCTTGTCGTCATCTGCTCCCGTAAAGTGCGCCTTACGGCTCTGGATCACGGCATCCTTAAACACGTTGCGCTGATTGTGATCATTCGCCTCGGTGTCGAGGAAGAACTCCTCCAACTCCTCACCGCTCAGCATCCAGTAGGGGAGTACCAGACTGGCGCTGTCGATGAAATTCGCTTCCGGAAAGGCCGCGCGATATTCTGAATGGATATCGAAAATGATCACGTGCGAGTTGTTCAACGTATAGTCGCCCTTAGCCCCGACCGCCTTCTGAACGATCTTTGCGACCGTGTGGGACTTGCCGGAGCCCGTGGAACCGACCACCGCGATATGCTTGTTGAAGAATTTGTTCCCGTCGACGGGAACCTCAACCTCTTTGTTCGTCGCAAGCCTCGAGAAGCAGAAGCGATCCTGCACGGGTAATGAGCTGCCATAGATCAAGCGAATATCGTCGATCGACGCCGGCTGGACCGTCTTCGGCGGGATCGCGAGGGCGTCTCCGCCGCGCTCAAACTTCTTATCGCGCAGAATGCCGAGCGGGAAAGCCTCGATCACATAGTCCTGGCTGCCGTCGTCGCGCGCCTGAATCTGGAAGTTCTCAATGATGGCGACCAGTACCGAATTCTCATTGTCGGCGATCTTCAAATATGAGCCGACGCGTAGAGACTCCTCAGCAATCCTGAAATTCTCGAGGTCATCGACGACGATCTTGACCTTGTTAGGAAAGACAGCGACGACTTCCGCTTTTACCTCACTCATAGCTATCCCCTAAATGATCTTGTCGATATCTTCGTAATTTGGAATCTGGAACCGGATGTGGCTTATAGCGCTATCACCAAATTCTTCAACCTGCTGACTGCGATAGAACTCGTAGATCTCGCGCGAGCGTTGGAACGACAGAAAGGTCTGCCGCGCCTCCGCCAGATCGCAGAATAGCCTCAGGGCCGGACCGGCGTGGGCGGATGCCGGCCGGGAGATCGACCCGGCGTCGAACTTGGCACCCTTGAAATCGTAGCCGTCAACGAAGCGAACGTCTTCGTTGTGCAGCTCCTGCTTGAGACCGGCAAGTTCACTATCATCGATGCCCACGAGCAGCACGTAGGGCGAAAAGGGCTTTGCATCTCGCTTGGAGAGCTTGGAGTATTTCCGGGAGATAGTCTTCAGAAGCGTTTTGACCACGTTCCGGCTGTATGTGTCGCCAGCCGGGTGGATGATGAAAAGCCGGTCGGCCGGGGAGACATTGACGCCCGCCGCGAAAAACTCGTTGCGTAGCTCGCGATAATATTTGGCCGTACCGAGCTTGGCGATGAACCACTCATCAAAGATATAAGAAGATGTATCTATTCGCTTTATGAAGGCTGCCCTTGTTGTGGCGCGCAGAGCCTCGTCCGGCTCGATCGCCAGTTCCTTGATCACCCGCAGGGCGTTGTTATAATAGAAAAATTCTGCCACGAATGGTGAGCATCCGAACTGTTTGACAAGACTCTCGATGATCGCCTGAAACTGATCCTTGAATTTCGCCGCATTCACGTCGATTGAGAGAACCCTCAGGAATTCTTCAAGCTCCGTGTCACTGACGTCAAGCTCTTCGTGCTTTTTAACCGTCTTATCTTTTGATGCAGTTGTGAGAAAATTTGTCTTGAGGAAGCTGATATCGAATGGGAGCACCAACTTATCTTGCCCGGACGCAAAATGACCGCTGAGCTGGTACTGGATCGTTGGCCGACCGGCGGTGAGGCCCGCTTTATAATGCGCGAGCATGAACATGATGGCAGGCTTGATAACCGAATGATTATATTCGGATTTCTCGTAATATTTGCACTGGACGGCAGTCGTTTCCGTAGCCGTGTGGATGTCGATATCCTCGATGCATTCGATCGCTACCGAATCATTCGCACTGGATAGCCCCAGGATGCTGAGGATCGAGCGATCGAATTGATAGAAATAGCCAGCAATTGTAGAAACTGCGCTCCGATCGGCCACCATTACCCCCTGCGGTGATCTGCCGCGCGGACATCGCGCCCGCATTCGTTCGTCATCGAAATCCCCATTATCGGCTTCTCCCGTTTCTCGATGATCGCATATCGGCGATTGATGACGTCATTGTCACAATGCGATCCGATTTCCAGCGACATGTCGGAAGGCGCGATCACGGCAGGTGAGAAGGACGACCTGCATGCGGGTTGCTGCCTCCGACAGAATCTCGATCATTGTGTCGAGACGGGCATCGTCGGAGTAGACCAGCGGATCGTCCAGTATCAGCGATACGGGCTTTCCCTGCTCCAACAGCATATCGGCGAATGCAATGCGCGTGAGGACAGCAAGCTGCTCTTGCGTGCCGCGCGACAGGCTCGCGCAGCTTTCCTCCATGCCCGCACGGATCACGCTTTCGAGACCGAGATCCTCCGAAAAGGTGAGCTCGCATCCAGGCAGGAGACGCTCGATATGACGCTTCGCTCGCGCCGCCACCGGACCGACAAATTTGGCCGACGTCTCGTTACGGGCGGCATCGAGCGTGCTTCGCAACACCTTCAGCGTTTGAGCTTCATCGGTGATGCGCTGAAGGGCAAGACGAGCCACCTCAACTTCCTCGGAGGCGGCAGCTGTCCGATCAGCGAGGCCGAGCCCGCCCTCGCTCTCGATAGTCCCTTCAAGGCGCGCGATATCGGTCTCCAGCCGCGTTCGGGTTTCTACGGCGGTGCGCACCCTTGCATCGATCAATTCAATCTTGCGCTTGATTGCCGCAACGTCGTGCGCAGAGGCATCGCGGAGCGCGTCTTCAACCTTGACCGAAGCCTCGGCGGCTTGCTCGCGCGCCTTGGCCAGATTTTCGGTAAGCGTCGTCCATTCAGGTCGCCGCTCGATCGCCTCAAGCGTGCTGACGGCGTTGGCAACATCGCTCGAGGCCCTGGCTTCTGCCGTCGCAAGCGGCGCTTCCTCCTGCTCGGCGCGACGCAGGGCCTCGATGGCGCTATCCTGAGCCCCTTCGGCACGGGCTGCGGCGCTATCGGCCGTATCCATAGCCTTCGTGAGCGCCGCGATATCGGGAAGTTCCCCCTCCCCTATGGCATCTTCCGTGCCGAGCTCGGCGATGAACAGCTTGAGCGCGGCGGATCCAGCGGCAAGCTGAAGGACATCATCGGCGGGAGTGGCCGCTTCGATGCGCGCCTCCAGGGTTCGCAGCTCCGCTGCGGCATCCCTGGCAATCTCGTTGCGGGCTCTCGCGGCAGCAAGATCGACGACACCGAGATCGTCGAGCGCCGTTTTCCGCTTACGAAGCGCAGACGCCAAGACCTCCACGGCGCTGGTGGCAGACGCCGGCGGCGTGATCTGAAGCTCGGCGGCGCCGAAGCGGATATGAACTTCGCGATCAACAATGCGCGCGCCGATTGCCATTGGCTCGTCATCAATCGTAATTCCGTCCGCTGAGCCGGACAATGCAATCCGGGTTGCGCCGGCGTTCACCACCGCTTGCGCTTCCGCAACGGCGCGATCATGCGCTTCAAGCGACGTCAGCACTTTCGGGGCGATCGCCGTGTCGGAGAGCGCCTTCGCGGTGCTGTTTTGTTCCTCAAGCTTCAGGAGGTCGGCATGCCGCCGACGCGCGGCCTGGATCGCGGCACCACGACGGCTTTGTCGGATCCGCTCTTCGCCTTCAGCCAGGGCCGTTCGCGCGGCCTGGCGGTCCGTGCGTGCGGAATCGAGCGCGGAGCGCGCATCCACCACCTTCTGCTTCGCCGCCGACAATGCGTCGGTAACCCCGAGACGATGTTCGGTTGCCTGGGTCAGCGCGGCGTTGGCATTCATCCGGGCCTGCGTCGCGTCGTCGTGGCGCTGCTGAAGGTCCGCAAGCGCCTTCACCTTGCCGTTGACCGCTTCCTGCTCGGCACGACGGGTGGTGAGGATCTGGGCCGCCGCTCGTGCGATATCGAGCGAAGCAACCAGGCCGCTACGCGTCTGCGCGTCTGTGTTGTCCGACATCTCGCGCTGAATGATCTTCAGGCGGGCGCGAGTCGCCTCGACATCTGAGAAGCTGCGCTCCAGCGTGGCCAATCGATCCGCGGTTTCGCGCGCCGTGGTCTCGGCGGCCTCGAGCCGCTCACGCGCGTCGGTTTGCCGGCCACGCTTCTGGCCGGTCGGTGTCCAGTAGAGCTCATATTGAGCCTCGACCCGATCCCTGACGCGGCGATAGGCAGCGCCGCCCATGATCGATCCGACTTCCGCCTCGAGCGTGGAGGTGATGCTGTCGCGCACGATCTGGCCGGGCGCGGTCACGGACAAGGCCTCGGTCTGGGCGACCCAAAGTAAACCGAGCGCGCCATAGGTCGCGACATCGCCGCCCCGGCTCGTGTCGCGGACCGAGCCGAGCAGCGCATTCAAGCGCGCCTCGGCCTCCTCCCCCTGCGCACGGCCCTGAGGCCCCGAGACCTCGACCGAGGCGCTGCGCAAGAAATGCTTGGTCACCGACCAAGGCGTGCCATCGACATCGAAAGCGACCTCGACCTCAGGACTGACCGCATCGCCGTGTGGGGCGAAGGATTGGGCCAGCTGATTGCGCGTGTTGAAGCGGACGAAGAAGGCCGCGCGCAAGGCCTCGAGAAGCGTCGACTTGCCCGTCTCATTCGGCTCGATGACGACGTTGAGGCCGTCGGTAAGGCCCTCGATCACGACGGGTGCGCGGAATTTCCGGAAATTCTTCACCGCGATGCGACGAATGGCGAAGCTCATGCCGACTCCTCCCGGCTATATTCGACGAAGAGGCGCTCAAGGGCCCGCTTCGCAACCGCCGCATCCTCGCCGCCACCTTCGATCCTGGTATTAAGCATCGCCGCCGCCGCCCCGAGCATGCCCTCGACGGCCAAGTTCGCAATGTCTTCTTCGCTCGGCCGACCCACCAGATCATCCGCGCGCACGTCGAGATACCGCAGCTGATGGCCAAGATCGTTTTCGAGCCGACCCAGCATGTCAATCCGGTCGCCGAGACTGGTGATACCAGCCAGCGTAAGGCGCAAAAGCGTTGTGGGCGCGTCGATCGCGCCGAGGAGCAATTCGCACTCGGCATCGAACGCTGCCCGGTCACTGACCATCCAGTCCCGCAAAAGCCATTGGAAGCGGCCCGTGCGGATCGGCGTGACGGACGGCTCCACACCGGTCGACAGCTCGACGACAAGGGCCTGTCCGGGATCGTCCCGCTGGAAGCGGTCGACTTCGGGCGTGCCGGCATACCAAGTGCGACCATCGACGCGGAGTGCCCCGTGCCAGTCACCGAGTGCCAGATAATCGAGGTTCGATCGGCGTGCGCGATCGGGCGCGATCTGGTTCCTCGTTTCGCCCTGCGAGCCGAAGTCACGGATCGAACCGTGTGCGAGACCGATACGGAGGGTCGCGCCGGGCGTCTCCATGGAGTCGAAGCGGGCGGTGGGATCTTCGAGATTGTGGCGATGCTCAAGCGGCGCGGGCAGCAGCCAGACGCCGGGGTTCATCTCGATCGGCTCGGGCCTCGACAAGATGGCGATGTTTTCGCTCGCCCGTTGACGGACGCGATCCCATAATCCGCCATTGCGCGCGAAATCATGGTTGCCTGGAAGCAGCCACCAGCGACAGCTATGACGGCTCATCCGGGATATAGCTTGGACAATCGTCCTGTCCTCCGGACCTTCAGTGTCGAAGATGTCGCCGGCAACGACGACGTGCTGTGCCCCGTGTTCGACCGCCGTGCGCCCAAGTGTGTCGATTGCCTCGAACCGCGCCTCGCTGAGGCCGGCCCGGACTTCGGGCTCGAAGTACCGATACGGTTTGCCGAGTTGCCAGTCAGCAGAATGGATGAATTTCAATATGCCCCCCCTGGTCAGGATTTCCCTATCCTCGCTATGCGCGGGAAGTTCTCGGCCGCCGCCGGCTCGATCTTAACCGACGGGACAATGTTCGGCACCCTCAAAAATACTGCTGCCCCTTTGTTGGGGTCTTCCCCTAGAGTGTCACGTCGCGCTCCCGCTTGCCATTCGCAGGCGATTACCGCCCAAACTGCGAAACGATCCTGAATGACCACCTCGGGTCGAATGCAGCCCATCCCTGCCCTACCCCCGATAAATTCCCCTAATCCCCTGCCTTGGCCGATGTCCGCTTCCGGCCAGAAGCGGACATCGATCAGTGCCGCGTGGCCCACTTTGCCGGTTCTCGTCTTTTTCTCACGACTTCAACTCTCGCCAGCGAACACATTCTGCGAAGTCGCTCAGCGCTTGCTCTGAGCCTTGGACACACGTTTGATGATGGCCTCGCCGGCGCGCGAAGTGCTATATCCCCCGTGAAGGTTGCGAAGTAGGCCTCCGCAACCTTCATGGCCTCCTCGACTCGGCCGAGCTTGATCAGGCCCGAGGTCAGGCGATCAAGCACTGACACATCGCCGGTGCGGCCTGTCTCGTTGAGCTGCTCTTCGATAAGCTGCGCGATCAGGCCGCTCTCTAGGGTGATCGCCGAGTGCTAGCGCATCGTTGCGATCGCATCGCGATACAGCGTGGAGGCGCCGACGAGGTCGGATGCCTCTAGGCCCCGTGCGACTTGCACGAGCTCGCGCATGGCATTGAGCAGGGCACGGAAACGGTCATGCGTGGCGTAATCGAGTGGTGGGAGTTGACCCAATTGACCAGCGTAGTGCGTTCCTGTGCGATCCAGTCGCCTTCCAACTCGCCGGTATCATCCGAGCTCAAGTCGTCGGCCAAGATCTGCACTGTGTGCACACCGCCGAGGTGATGAGTCACGTAGCGGTGCCACAACAGATGCCGGTCACCGCTCCAGGCGCGCTTTCTGGTGCCCATACCTATGTAGGCTCGCGTCGCGGTGTGCGTACACGTAGCAGTCCTTCGGGGCGGTCTGGTGCGCGGTTGACAACGGTGCCAGACGCACCCGGGAAGCGTCTGCGACGTTGAGGATAATGCCATTGCTGGTGAGGTCAACCGAGAACTTCATCGCTCGCGCTCCACTCCCGCACGACGGTGCTAGGCGCGCCGGATCAGCAGAGAGATGACTTTGTACTGCAGCTGGCCCCCCATAAAGGCCGGGTTGTCCGCGAAAACGTACGCCAGCTTGCCCGGCGTCCAGTCGAACACCTCGACATCGGTCACCTGGAACTGCGAGCCCTTGAGCATGTGGGTGTTGTAGTCGTCGGTCGTGGCCTGGACAATGTCGCTCAGCGAGGCGGAGGCCGACACGCCGACGCGGTTTGCCAGGTGAATCCACTTCACCGAATGTCCGCAGAGCGGCGGCAGCACCAGTCGGTCCTCAATGTTTTCGCGGTACTGCTTGGGACGCTCGGCCATCGGTAGGTTCGGCGAGGTGCGGTGCTCCACGTCACCGGGGTGCGAGCCGGCAAACCAGCATACGATGCCATCCGGTGCAAAGCTCGCAATGGCGTTGGCCGTCGGTGCGGTGACCGTGAACACGTCGTCGTGCAGTAGCTCGGCGCCGACACCGGCGTCGCGCACCGTCTGGCGCGCGAGCGCGATCAGCTTGGGGTTGTTGTCCATCGCCAGCACGGTCCGCTTGCCCGCCAGCGCCACCGTGCCCAAGCCAATGCCGCAGCCGATTTCAAGCGTGCGCTGGCTCGGGGTGATGTTGGCCAAGGTGCGGTAGATGCCCTGTTCTTCGTTGACGCGCGACTCGCGCGCCCAGTGGTCCGGGTAGGTCGTTGCGTCCATGCGTTGCCACGTGTACTTGTCCATGCGGACCTCGTTATAGGAAGAGCGTTAATCACGACGCCCGCGCGAAGCGGCGTGCCACGCGCTCCCACAAAAGTAACGGGCGCACCCACGCTTTTCAAGGCCACCTCGTCGACGAGCGCGTTCAAGTTGCGTGCGTGCGAACCCGTAGTCAGTCTTCGAACAAGGGGGCGTCTGGATTCCAGTCCTCGCGCAAGGCGATCGTGTTCACCGCGTGGAACGGGTTGGGTGCGTTCGGATACGCGAGTTGCAGTGAGGCAAAGGCCGAGACGGCGATGATGGCGCCCACCTTACTGGTGCCGTGTGCGTCCAGGATGTGCATGACCGCATCGATGCGCTCTTGTACCGCTGGATGGCGCTTGCCTGGTCCCCAGTTCGCGCGTGACAGTAAGGTCATGGCGAAGAGGGCACAGTAGATGCCCGTCTGACGCTTCGCCGCAATAACGGAAGCCGATTGACCGGTCGCCGCCGCCTGCTCGGCAATCCGCTCAAGCATCAAGGTGGTGGCGAACGCATCGCAGGAAAATTCTTCGTGCTTGCACCCCTCGAGGTCGTCCCAGTCCGCGGCCGTTCCGACCTGCTGGTGAATGAGGTGCTGCAGTTCGTGCAGCACGGCCCAACTCACACCGAAGATGGCCAGCTCGCCGCCGACTCGCGCTGGATCACCCTCCACGTGGTCGACAAGCTCACCCGGGGACGGCAGGAAGTCGGGCCAAGGCACAGCATCAACGTCGACGGAGGCGCGGGTGGCCTCGAAACAATCGAGGATGGCGCCGAACCGCGTTAGGTTGGCTTCCTGGGTGCTGGCGTATTGCTGGTAGGCGGCATAGCCCTCCCACAGGGCAAAACTCGCTAACCAGAACAGCCGCATGACGCGGTGGTTGAACCGGATATAGAAGAATCCACCGGCGTCCAGAACGATAGGGCCATCCGGCCCATCGTCTTCAAGTATCTGGAATTGCGGCGAGTACTCGTCCCAATAGCGTTGCAGTTCGACGGTGCGCTCGGGTGCGACGGCAAGAAACATGCCGTGGACGACCTCGCGGAGGTTGCGTAGCTGTGTTGGATTGTTAATAGGTTGCAACCTCAATTTAGTGGATCGGCAGCACATACCGTCCATCTGAATTTTACCTCGTTGGGGACCACGCGAACTTTGGCGGTAAAAATGCTTCGCCAATAACACATGAAAGCTAGCGGCATGACGCTTGTCTGGTCCTAGCTCCCCAGCTTGGTGAATACCGTTATAGTTGCCAAAGCCATTGGCTCGCCGCGCCGAGGCATCGCTTGCACGTTAGATGGGTCTATCGTCAGGCCGATTTAGCTCACTCATTCTTCCGTCTGGTAGGGCCGATCCGGACGTCTGCTTTGGGTCGGAAGCTGCCCTCCCCTATCCCCGATAAACATCCCAGATCCCCTGCCTCGCCAACATCCGTTTCTGGCTACGAACGGACGCCTTGATTGCCTCAGGAGTGGGAAAAGCCTGCTCCCCGCCTGGCTGAAACGCTGAGCTTATCCACGATCAATTTGGCAAAGGAAACCGGACCGTCGGACTGGAAGATGAGATCACCAAAGAGGACCTTGCACGCGACAGGGCCACGTAGAACAGTTTCGCCCGCGCCGCCTGATCTCTTTCCCGGTCAAAGTGGACTGCATCCGGAACTGCTACGCGGTCAAACTCCAGTCCCTTGAGCAACAGCGGCGTCGATACCGTGCGCCTCGGCAGATGCCGGCCCATGTGGCTCACCCGCTGCCGAGTCACGAAGGCACTGTGCGCCAACGTGGCATGCTTTCCCTCAGCCAAGGCCGTCAGCGCCTTTGTCGTATCCCGAACCAGTTCCGCGCGGAATATCCTGATCCGGCTGTGCAGGCGAAGGCCCGCCAATGCATTGACCGCCTCCTGGGGATCGCCGGTCACACCCAAAGCTCGATAGGATGCGGCAACCCTGTTCCAAGCATCCACGTCCTGGTCCGTATCTTTCTCACCGTGCTTCAATGACTTGAATGTCACTGTCGCTTTCTCAAACCCCCGAAGCAAGCTTTCGCGGCTGCTCGCAGCCGATTTGTCCCAGGCAGCGGCGAACTCCTGCAGCGCTCTGCAGGCTATGTCTTCGATTGCCTGGTACGCAGCGTTGCTCAGTTTGGCCAGTTGGTCACATGCCCCACGCCTGCAATGAAGTGCTGCGACGGTTCCACGCGCCTCATCCAGCCCGTGGAACAGGGGCGACAGGTCGTACTCGTCTTCGCATGGCAAGTAGGTTGCAGGGCCACTCGTCAGATCCACAGACTCGCCCCGTTCCAGCTGGTGCCTGACCTGCGCTATCCACTCGCCCAGCAGGGGGTTGGTCCCCTTCCATCGCATCGGCTCTTCGAGGGTGCCCACTAGCGGAAAATCAGTAAAGACGTCGCGCTCCCATGACACACTTGGGTTTTCACGAAAGCCAAATATCCCCTGCATGGGATCGCCAAAAACGATGGTAGGCAATTGCTCCGCCAGTGCGACCACAAAATGGTGTTGAGGCAAGTCGCAGTCCTGATACTCGTCCACCAGCACTCGATCGTAGGAAGCCGCAATGACGTCTCTAACCGGTGAAGCCGAAAGCACGTCCAGTCCACCGACGTAGAGTTTGCCCCACTCGTTGCCTACAGGCATCCTCCCCAGGGGCTTTCCCAACGTTGGGAAGGCCGCCGTGTAGCGCGACGCCCAACTTGCAATGGTGTCGACCGCGGCGGCACGGGGATCAATGCCCAGGCGAATCATGCGCGCGCGCAGTGCATGGACACCGGCATGCGTGTGCGTCAAGACCAAGGTTCTTCCCGCCAAGCCCGTAAGCTTGGCTATCAACTCGGTCTTTCCGTGGCCCGCCGGCGCCACCACACTGCCTCGCCGCACGCCCAAGAGGCTCTTCGGACTAAGCATAGAGCCACGCCTCGATCTCTCTCAGGGCCAGGGCTAATTCAGACTTCGGTGATTGGGTTATGGCCTCATCAACCACGAAAGCCAAACCGCGAGCAATGTACTGATTTTTGAACCATGCATACTGTTTGGCTAGCCCGGCCAGCCTTTGCATGACCGCCTCCCGCTTCAGTCCGAGTTCGAGTTCGAAATCCATATCCACGAAGGATCCATTTCCAATCCCGCTAGGCTGTATCGACATTC
>NZ_NKUH01000091.1:0-12122 GCF_009192895.1 Xanthomonas sp. LMG 12460
CATGACAGTTGACTCCTACGAGAGGGCGTAACGCTGAACCGGCTTACTTCCCGATCCAGCCCTCCAGCATGTCCGAGAACTCGTCGGCGTGCTCTTCTTCCTGCGCGAGGATGTCTTCCAGGATGCGCTTGGTGGTGGTGTCCTTGTCGCCGACGAAATTGATCATCTCGCGGTAGCTGTCGATGGCGATGCGCTCGGCGATCAGATTCTCCTTGACCATGTCGCGCAGGTCCTCGCCTTCCTTGTACTCGGCATGCGAGCGCGCGGTCAGCGTGTCCGGATTGAGGTCCGGTTCGCCGCCCAACTGCACGATGCGCTCGGCCAGCTTGTGCGCGTGCGCCTGCTCCTGCTGCGCGTGTTCCAGGAACTCGGCCTTGACCGCGTCGGCGAGCATGCCGGCGGCCATGAAGTAGTGGCGGTAGTAGCGCAGCACGCACACGTACTCGGTGGCGAGCGCGTCGTTGAGCATCTTGATCACCGCCTCGCGGTCGGCACTGTAGCTCTTGGTGATCGCGCCGTCTTCGATGCTCTGGCGGGCGTTGGCGCGCAGCGTGGCGGTGTCGGTGAGGCCGGCGGTGTGCTGCAGCGGCTTGGCATCGGTCTTCGGGGTGGCTGGCTTGTTGGACATGGCTGGCCGTTTCCTGTGGTGGGTAAGGGGATCAGTCGGGAAGGTGCTGCAGCACGTAGTCGGCGGCGGAGACCTTGAACTCGCCCGGCGCCTCGACGAACAGCGCCTGCACCACGCCGTCGTCGGCGTACAGCGCGAAGCGGCGCGCCCGCACGCCCATGCCGTAGCTGCTGGCGTCCAGTTCCAGGCCAAGCGCCTTGGCGAAGTCGCCATTGCCGTCGGACAGCATCTGCAGGCCGTCCGGCACCAACTGGCTCTTGCCCCAGGTCTGCATCACGAACGGGTCGTTGACCGCCATGCAGTACACCTCGATGCCGCGCTTGCGGAACTCTTCGAAGTGCTCCACATAGCCGGGCAGGTGCTTCTCCGAACAGGTCGGGGTGAAGGCGCCGGGCACCGCGAACAACAGCACGCGGCGGCCGTCGAACAGGGTGCGCGTGTCCACGGCTTCCACGCCGTCGCGGATGCGCTGCAGCACCACTTCGGGAATGCGTTCGCCGGTCTGGATGGGCATGTCGGGCTCCTTGGATGAACCGAGTCTAGAAACGGAAATGGGAAGGTGGCGTCAACGCCTTGAAAAGCGCCGCGGCAGGCCTATCTGACCGGCATGGACGGCGGGCCGGTCCCGCCGCCGCGAACCGTCCCCTCCGGGGTGTACCTCATTCACGTTTCAGGAGACCACGATGAGCATCGTCCGTTATCGCCAGTGGCCGGCCCAGGCCGCATTCCAGAACGAGATCAAGCAGGTGTTCGACCGCTTCTTCGACCCCAACGGCGGCACCGACGAATCGGCCGTCGTCACCGCGCAGTGGGTGCCGCGCGTGGACATCAAGGAGGAGCCGGAGCGTTTTGTGCTGTACGCCGATCTGCCGGGCATCGACCCGTCGGAGATCGAGGTGTCGATGGACAAGGGCATCCTCTCGATCAAGGGCGAGCGCAAGAGCGAATCGGCTGCCGACACCGAGCGTTTCTCGCGCATCGAGCGCCGCTACGGCAGCTTCCACCGCCGCTTCGCGCTGCCCGACAGCGCCGATCCGGACGGCATTTCCGCCACCGGCTACCATGGGGTGCTGGAAGTGCGCATTCCCAAGCGTCCGGCGAGCACGCCGCGCCGTATCCAGGTCGATACCGGGGCCACGATCGTGCAGTAAGCGCCTGCTCGCAGCGGCGTCGCCACCGCGACGCCGCGCCCTCGCGGCCGGCCGTAGAATGGCCGAGCGATGGCGCAGTGCATGCAACCGGCCCGTTGCCGCAAGGCGGCGGGCCGACTCTTTTTGAGGTGATGGATGGAATTCAAGGATTACTACGCGACCCTGGGCGTGGAACCCAGCGCCGGCGATGCCGAGATCAAGACCGCGTACCGGCGGCTGGCGCGCAAGTACCATCCCGACGTCAGCAAGGAGCCTGGGGCCGAAGAGAAGTTCAAGGCGATCAACGAGGCCTACGAGGCCTTGCGCGACCCGCCCAAGCGCGCCGCCTACGACCAGTTGCGCGCGCAGGGCTACCGGCCGGGCGAGGAGTTCCACGCGCCGCCGAACTACGGCGGCGCGCAGGGCTTCGACTTCGAGGAAGTGTTCGGCAATGGCGGCGCCGGCGGCGGCTTCAGCGATTTCTTCGAGAGTCTGTTCGCCCGCCAGCAGCGTGCCCGCCAGGGCGGCGCCGGCCCCGGACCGGGAACCGGCGCGCCGCGCGGCGACACCCGCGCCAAGCTGGCGGTGCCGCTGGAGGCGGTGTACGCCGGCGACAGCGTGCGCATCACCATCAACGGCAAGCAGCTGGACGTGCGCGTCCCCAAGGGCGTGCGCCCCGGCCAGGTGATCCGGCTGGGCGGGCAGGGCAACGGCGGCAGCAACCTGCTGCTGGAGATCGAGTACGCCGCGCATCCGCAGTTCGAGGTGGACGGCCGCAACATCCTCTACACCCTGCAGGTGACGCCCTGGCAGGCGGCGCTGGGCACCAGCATCAGCGTGCCGACCCTGGGCGGGGCGGTGGAACTGAAGATTCCGCCGGAGTCCGACGCCGGCCGCAAGCTGCGCCTGCGCGGCCGCGGCCTGCCCGGCACCCCGCCGGGCGACCAGATCGTCGAACTGGAAGTGCTGGCGCCAGCGCCGGAAACCGAAGCGCAGCGCAAGGCGTATCGCGGGCTGGCCAAGGCGTTTGGCGAGGCCGTGTGAAGTGAGGCGGGATTGGGGATTCGCAAAAGCGGGCTCCCCTCGCGCTGTGGCGTCGTAGGAGCGGCTTCAGCCGCGACAGGCGTTACCGGTAACGCCCGTCGCGGCTGAAGCCCCTCCTACAAGGCGCGCCGATTGCATGCGGCCTTACGCCGCGCACTCAAACACCGCCCGGAAACCCGCCCCTACGAATCCCCATTCCCCAATCCCCAATCCCGGCTTCTACGGCGCATCCTCGCCACTGAACACGCGCTCGATCACCTCGTACAGCTCGTCCTCGGAGAACGGCTTGGTGATGTAGGCGCGGGCGCCCTGGCGCATGCCCCACATGCGGTCGGTGTCCTGGTCCTTGGTGGTGACCAGGATCACCGGGATGTTCTGCGTGGTCGGCTCGCGGCGCAGGGTGCGGGTGGCCTGGAAACCGTTGAGGTTCGGCATCACCACGTCCATCAGCACCAGATCCGGCAAGGCCGCCTTGGCCGCTTCCACGCCGGCGGCGCCGTCGGTGGCGGTGATCGTTTCGTGCCCCAGTTTTTCGACGATGCGCTGGATGCCCAGCAACTGCGACGGCGAATCGTCGACGATCAGAATGCGTGCCATGTGGTTCCCCCTAGGAGGCTCCGAGTGTAGAGGCAGCGGCGCGAAGGCGGAAAGCGTTGCGTGTCACAAAGCGTCGGCGTGGCTACGCGCTCGCATCCAGCCGCACCACGGTGCGCCCGAACGACTGCCCGGCCAGCATCGTCGCGAACACCTCCGGCAGGCCGGCCAGGTCCACTTCGCGGGTGCAGATCGTCTCCAGGTGGCGCGGCTTCCAGTCGCTGCCCAGGTGCTGCCAGATGCGGTCGCGCAGGTCGCGGGCGGTGCCGGCCGAGCCGATGCCCAGCAGCGACACCCCGCGCAGGATGAAGGGCATCACCGTCATGTCCAGGTCCGCGGTCGCGGCCAGGCCGGCGCTGGCGACGTTGCCGTAAGGTGCCGTCTGCGCCAGCAGGCTGGTCAGCATCGCCCCGCCCACGTTGTCCAGGCCGCCGCCGAAGCGCACCGATTCCAGCGGCCGGCTGGTCTGCAGGGCCTCGCGGCCGAGCACCTGGGTGGCGCCCCAGGCCTTGAGCTGCTCGGCGCGGTCTGCCTTGCCGCTGACCGCATGCACCTCGAAGCCGGCGCGGCTGAAGATGTCGATCGCCAGCGAGCCGACCCCGCCGGTGGCGCCGGTCACGCACAGCGGGCCATGCGCCGGGGTCTGGCGGTTGTCGAGCAGGCGCAGCAGCGCCAGCGCCGCGGTGAAGCCGGCGGTGCCCAGAACCATGCTCTCGCGCAGGCTCAGCCCGGCCGGCAGCGGCACCACCCACTTGGACTCCAGGCGCACGTATTCGCTGTAGCCGCCGTCGCGGGTCTCGCTGAGGCCGCAGCCGGTGACCAGCACCGCGTCGCCTTCCTTGAACGCCGGGTCGCGGGAGGCGACCACGTGCCCGGCCACGTCGATGCCGCCGACCAGCGGGAAGCGGCGCAGGATCTTGCCCTGGCCGGTGCCGGCCAGCGCGTCCTTGAAGTTCACCGACGACCAGGCGGCGCGGATCACCACCTCGCCGTCGCTGAGCTGGTCCAGCGACAGCGGGGCGAGGCCGGCGTGGTAGCCGGTGGCGTCCTGGTGGATGCGGAAGGCGGAGAACTGGGCGGGAACGGACATGGAACACCTTGGTCGGCACGCAGGAATGCACCAAGATACCCTTTCGAAACGGCGGGTCTGCCCCATCTTGTAGAATCGGCGACTCATTATCCGGTGACCGGCGCGTGACCGACGCGTCGCCACCTTCCTTCTTGGAGCATGCATGGCCTGGAACACACCTGGCGGCAAGGGCGGAGACGGCCCCGACAATCACGGGCGCGGTCCCTGGCCGCCGCGTGGCGGCAATGGGGGAGGCAGGTGGGGCGGGTTGCCCGGTCCGTTGAAGGACCTGTTCGGCGATGGCGGCGGCATCGGCCGCTGGGTCCTGGGTGCGGTGGTGCTGGTGCTGCTGTTCAGCAGCTTCCAGTTGATCGGCGAGCAGCAGCGCGGCGTGGTGCTGCGCTTCGGCCAGTTCTCGCGGATCCTGCAGCCGGGCCCGAACTTCAAGCTGCCGTGGCCGATCGAGACCGTGCGCAAGGTCGATGCCACCCGCATCAAGACCTTCGACAGCCAACTGCCGGTGCTGACCGGCGACGAGAACATCGTCAACGTCTCGCTCAACGTGCAGTACCGGGTCGAGGACCCGCGCACCTACGTGTTCGGCGCGCGCAACGCCGACCTGGTGCTGGAGCAGGCCGCGCAGAGCGCGGTGCGCGAACAGATCGGCCGCTCGGATCTCAACACGGTGCTCAACAACCGCGGGCCGATGGCCGTGGCCGCGCGCGAGCGCCTGCAGGCCGCGCTGAAGGCCTATCACACCGGCCTGATCGTGACCGGCCTGACCCTGCCCGACGCGCGTCCGCCGGAGGAAGTGAAATCGGCCTTCGACGAGGTCAACGGCGCCCAGCAGGTCAAGGAGCGGCTGATCAACGAGGCCCAGGCCTACGCCGCCAAGGTGGTGCCGGAGGCGCGCGGCCAGGCGGCGCGCACCCGCACCGTCGCCGAAGGCTACAAGGAAGCGGCGATCGCCCGCGCGCAGGGCGACGCCGAGCGCTTCACCCTGCTGCAGCAGCAGTACCAGAACGCGCCGGAGGTCACCCGCAAGCGGCTGTGGCTGGAGACGCTCCAGCAGGTGCTGGCGGAGAACCGCAAGGTCATCGGCGGCGACGGCCGCCAACTGATCTACGTGCCGATGCCGGCCGACAGCAAGGCGCCGGCCGCGGCGCCGCCGCCGGCGCCGACCACCTCGCTGCCGACGGTGCCGCAGGACGTGTTGATGCCGGCGTTGAACAGCAGTTCGGCCGAGAGTGTCCGCAACCCGGAGCGCACGCCGCGCCCGACCGGCCGTGAGGAGATCCAGCGATGAAACTGTCATTGTGGGCGGGCATTGCCGTCGTCGCGCTGTTCGCGCTGCTCAGCTCGGTGTTCGTGGTGCCCGAGGACAAGGCGGCGATGGTGCTGAACCTGGGCCGCGTGGTGCGTGCCGATCTCAAGCCGGGCCTGCACTTCAAGGTGCCGCTGGTGGAATCGGTGCGCATGTTCGACCGCCGCTTCCAGGTGATCGACACCAACCCGGCGCGCTACTTCACCGCCGAGCAGAAGGACGTCAGCGTCAGCTTCTTCGCCATCGGCTACATCTCCGACGTGCGCGCCTTCTACCGCGCCACCACCGGCGGCGACGAGAAGGTGGCCAACAGCCTGCTGGCGCCGATCATCACCGACTCGCTGCGCAACCAGATCAACTCGCGCACCCTGCAGCAGCTGGTGTCCGGCGACCGCAGCGAACTGATCGCCAAGCAGCTGGTGGCGATCAACGCGGCCAGCAAGACCCTGGGCATGCAGATCGTCGACCTGCGCATCAAGCAGATCGACCTGCCGACCGACAGCCAGGTGATCACCGACGTGTACGAACGCATGCGCGCGCAGCGCAAGCAGGAAGCGGCCAAGCTGCGCGCCGAAGGCGAGGAGCAGGCACTGACCATCCGCGCCCAGGCCGACCGCGAAAGCACGGTGCTGGTCGCCGAGGCCGAGCGCGACGCGCAGAAGCTGCGCGGCGAAGGCGATGCCGAGGCCGCCAGCGTGTACGGCAAGGCCGGCTCCGCCGACCCGTCGTTCTACGCCTTCTACCGTAGCCTGGAGGCCTACCGCGGCGCCATGGCCGACGGCAACGGCGTGATTGTGCTCGACAAGAACGATCCGTTCCTGCAATACCTCAAGAGCGATCGCTGAGGGCGGGATTGGGGAGTCGGGATTGGGGATTCGCAAGAGCGGGTTCCCGGTCGCCAGACATCTGTAGGAGCGGCTTCAGCCGCGACAGGCATTCCCAGTAATGCGTATCGCGGCTGAAGCCGCTGCTACTTCCATCCTCGGGCTGCGACCCAGCATCGCCGGAGACCGCCATGCACGATCTCATCGCCGCGGTCTGCCTGATGGTGATCCTCGAAGGCCTGCTGCTGTTCGCCGCGCCGGAGACATGGCGGCGCATGGTCCAGCAGATGTTGCGCATGCCGCCGCGGCAGTTGCGTGGGGCCGGCGCCATTGCCGTCGGCGTGGGCCTGCTGGCGCTGTGGTGGGTGCGCGGCTGAGCCAGGCGGGTGGTGGCCGCCGGGCCTGAACGCGGCCGGCCAGGGGGTGGTGACTGCCACCCAAAACCCGGATAATGCACAAAAGCCGGCCGGGCCCGCTCCACGCGAGCGTCTCGACCGGCTTTTTCCGTGTATGGGTCCGCCGCCGCCTGGACGCTCCCCGATGGAGCAACCGCATCGGCGCCGGTCGGTCCCCGCACGGCCACCACATCCGCGTGGCCCCGACGGTCGCGCAGCAAACCAGGAGTTACCCAGCCATGGGTCAGTCAGTTGTCGTGCTCGGCGCCCAGTGGGGCGATGAAGGCAAAGGCAAGATCGTCGATCTGCTCACCGAGGAAATCGGCGCCGTCGTGCGCTTCCAGGGCGGCCACAACGCCGGCCACACCCTCGTCATCAACGGCAAGAAGACCGTCCTGCACCTGATCCCGTCCGGCATCCTGCGCGCCGACGCGCTGTGCCTGATCGGCAACGGCGTGGTGATCTCCCCGGCCGCGCTGCGCAAGGAAATCGAAGAGCTGGAGACCTCCGGCGTGGAAGTGCGGTCGCGCCTGAAGATCTCACCGGCCGCGCCGCTGATCATGCCGTACCACATTGCCCTGGATCAGGCTCGCGAGAAGGCCGCCGGCGGCAAGGCCATCGGCACCACCGGCCGCGGCATCGGCCCGGCCTACGAAGACAAGGTGGCGCGCCGCGGCATCCGCGTTGCCGACCTGCATTACCCGCCGCAGCTGGAAGAACTGCTGCGCACCGCGCTGGACTACCACAACTTCGTGCTGACCAAGTACCTGGGCGTGGAAGCGGTCGACTTCCAGAAGACCTTCGACGAAGCGCTGGCCTTCGGCGAATACGTGCAGCCGATGAAGTTCGACGTCGCCGGCATCCTTCACGACCTGCGCAAGCAGGGCAAGCGCGTGCTGTTCGAAGGCGCGCAGGGCGCGCTGCTGGACATCGACCACGGCACCTATCCCTACGTCACCAGCTCCAATACCACCGTCGGCGGCGCACTGGCCGGCACCGGCGTGGGCGCGCAGGACATCGACTACGTGCTGGGCATCGCCAAGGCCTACGCCACCCGCGTCGGCGGCGGCCCGTTCCCGACCGAACTGGACGACGAGATCGGCCAGGGCATCCGCGACCGCGGCGCCGAGTACGGCGCCTCCACCGGCCGTCCGCGCCGCTGCGGCTGGATGGACATCGTCGCGCTGAAGCGCGCGGTGGCCATCAACGGCATCTCCGGCCTGTGCATCACCAAGCTCGACGTGCTCGACGGCATGGAGAAGCTGAAGGTGTGCATCGCCTACGAATACCGCGGCAAGCGCACCGAATACGCGCCGCTGGACGCGCAGGGCTGGGAAGAGTGCACCCCGGTGTACCTGGAGTTCCCGGGCTGGAGCGAGAACACCCACGGCATCACTGTGTGGGACGAACTGCCGCCCGCCGCCCGCGCCTACCTGCGTGCGCTGGAGGAACTGGCCGGCTGCCCGATCTCGATCGTCTCCACCGGTCCGGACCGCGAGCACACCATGGTGCTGCAGGATCCGTTCGCCTGAGGCGGGCAGCACGCGACTCCTTCTCCCGCATGCGGGAGAAGGAAGTGCCGAGTCTCCAGAAAGCCCCGCGACAGCGGGGCTTTTTATTTCGCGCCGCACACGGATACGCGTAATGCGGTGCGCCGTGCATGCACGTGGGAGGGACAGCTGACCGGGCAGCGTGCGCGCGCTTTCTGGTTGCTCGATGCAATCGGAGTTGCCGGAGTGCCGTTGCGGACACTGCAGTCCGCGTCCATCTGCGGCTGCCGCAAAGCTGCGCTAGCATTCCGCGCGGCGCCCGCATGCCGCCACTCGACAAGGACGACCGCCGATGTTCGCTGCACTGTTCGACACGCTGTTCCGCCGCACGCCCAGCCCCGACGCCTTCGCCAGGCTGTACACCGATGCCCTGCGCGCGCGGGGCTATCGCGAGGATCTGGTCTATCAGCCCGACGCGTTCCGACTGGTCGGCGGCAATGGCTACACCATCTATCTGCACAACGCCTATCAGGCCTACAGGGCCGCGACGCGCAAAGGCCGCGCCGAGGCATTGCGCGCCTATGTGACGTCCTCGCTCAACGCGCAGGAAGAGAGTGGCCGGGAAAAGACATTCGACGAGGTGCGCGCGACGCTGATGCCGGTGATCCGCAATCGCGGCATGTTCGAGGAGCTGCGGCTGGAGCACCTGCTGGAGAAAGGCCTCGATGCGCCATTCCCATATGCATGGCGCGACATCGCCGAGGATTGCGTCGAGCTGCTGGCGCTGGATCTGCCGGATACGATCTCCACGCTGTTCCAGGGGCCGCGCGCGGCATGGGGTATCACCCTGGACGAAGGCCTGGCGATCGCCCGCGACAATCTGCGCGACGCGACCGCCGACCATTTCGTCGAAGTCGCACCCGGCGTGTTCCGCGGCGCATGGCAGGATGCCTACGACACCAGCCGCGCGTTGCTGCCCGACGTGCTGTATCGCGTTCCGGTGGCGGGCAATCCGCTGTTCATGCTGCCGGCGCGCGACTGCCTGCTGGTGGTGGGCGATCGCGACGCCGCCGCTATCGGCGCGATGCTGGAACTGAGCGTGGAAGCGGCCGCGCAGGGCCGCAACGTCTCCGCGCTGGTGTTCACCTACGACGAGGCACGCCGCATGGTGCCGTTCGCGCTGGCGTTGCCCGAGCATCGCCAGCGCCAGGCGGACCTGCGCCGGCTGCTGGACGCGCCTGCCTATGCCGATCAGAAGGCGGCGCTGGATAAGCTCCACGACGCGACCGACCAGGACATCTTCGTCGCATCGTTCAGCGTCTACCAGGAGCGCGACGACGGCGCGCGGCAGTTTTCGCTCTGCACATGGACCAAGGGCGTCGATACGTTGTTGCCCAGAGCCGACCGGATCGCACTGGTCGTCCCGCGCGACGACGCCGGGGAGGACGCGGTCGTCCTGGTGTCCTGGGACGAGGCTGTTGCCGCGTTTGGCGACCTGATGGAGCTGCAGCCGCCGCTGTATCCGCCGCGTTACCGCGTGCGGGCGTTTCCCGATGACGCGCAGCTCAGGCAGCTGACGCCGCTGTGATGGGACTTGGGGGGTGGAGTTGGGGGATGCATGGATGTGCTGCGTGCTCGGACCCTCACCCCAACCCCTCTCCCGGTGGGAGAGGGGTTGATCGCGGTGCGCCCTGGCGCAGGCGCGTGCAGGCGTAGCGTGAGTAACGTAGCTTCTAGCATGGGATGGAACTCAAGAAATCGCCCGTGTGGCCGATAGCCTTGCACGGGTCGGCGTTGTTGCACGCCGGCAACGGCGTGCGTGGGACCAGAGTGCGACGATATCCGCCGCATTCACGGATCCGGCGTGTGCTGCGGCCTCTTGGGGAGAACGGCAGTGCGCAGTCGCTTGATCTTGCAGTCGCTCAGGATGCTGCTGTGTGGGAGTGTGCTGGTGTCGTCCGCGGTGGCACACGCGGCCGCGATGCAGCGGTGCGCACCGGCGCAGGCGTTGCCGGCCTGCGTGGCGGCGGTGCGTGCCGCAGACCCGGCGGCCGCGCTGCAGATGGGCATGCCGGCCTGGGACGCCGCGGCCGACAAGCAAGGCTCGATCGCGCTCGGCCTGGAACTGGTCGATGCGGCCGCCGCCGCGGGCCAGCCGAACAGGGTGGTCTCCATCGGCTCGGCGCTGCTCGCCCAGCCGTTGTCGCCGCAACAGCGGGTGCGCCTGTTCACGCAACTCAATGCCGAGATCTGGCGGCCGCGCGACGCGCTCCGCATCGCGCAGCTCGAAGGCGAGATGCGGCGGCTGGAAACGGAGCTGCCGCACGATCCGCACATCGCAGAGCTGTGGCGACTGCTGGCCCGCTCCTACTACAAGATGGGTGCGCAGGACGACGCCTTGCGGGTCGCCCGCATCGCATTGTCCAGAGTACGTCGGCATCCGGATCCGGTGGAGTACAAGGCCAACCAGACCGTGTTCCTGGTGTCGGCTCAGCAGGGGCGCATGCCCGATGCCATCGCGGCCCTGCTCGAGGCGGAGCGTGTGGTCAAGGCGCTGGGCAAGCCCGACGACGTCTCCATGCTGCACAACGCCACCGGCGTGTTCATTTATGCTCACGAATGGAAAAAGGCGATCGCCTACGGCCAGCGTGCGCTCGCTGCCTACGATGCGATGCCGTACAAGGACCTGACGCGCGCGGACATACTCAACAACCTGGGCACGGCCTATCAGGGCGCAAACGAACTGCAACGCGCCGAAGCGATCTACCGGCAGGCGTTGGCGGCGGGACGTGCCGATGGCAAGACGTCGCTGATCGGATTGCTGAACAACCTGGGCAACGTACTCGCGCTGCAGCATCGGCCGCGCGAGGCGTTGCCCTTGTTGCGCGAAGCGGCCGCGATGCTGGAGGGGGCGGCGCCAGGCGGCGACCATGGCGAGGGAGGCATCGTCTATTCCACGCGCGGCAACGTTCTGGCCGATCTCGGCCAACGCGACGCCGCGGCCGCCGCGTTCGAGCGCGCGCGGCAGATGTTCACGCAGTGGGACAACGTCCCCCGGCGGCTGGAACTGTACCCGCGCATGATCGACAACCTCGACGCACTCGGCCGCGACCGCGAGGCGCTTGCCCTCATGCGCGAGTACAAGGCGGTCAACGACAAGGCGGTGAACGTCGAATCCAAGACCCGGATCGCCGAGCTCGAGTCGGCGGTGGACCTGGCGCGCAAGAACAGCGAACTGGCTGCACTTGCCCGCACCCGTGCCGCCGAACAGGCGGCGTATGCACAACTGCAGGCGCGCGCGCAGCGCCAGTGCAGCGTGCTCTACGGTCTACTCGCCGCACTGCTGGCGCTGGCCGGCTTTTTCCTGCTCAAGGTGCGCGAAGGCCGCGCGCGTCGGCGCATCAACGCGGAACTGGCGCGCAAGAACGAGGAGATCCAGGCGCAGCACCGCGAACTGGAACAGCTCGCCGCCACCATCCGTCGCCAGAGCGAGGAAGACGCCCTCACCGGCCTGCGCAATCGCCGCTACGTTACCGCCTGGCTACAGGCGCGCGAGGCTGCAGCGACGCCCGAGCGCACGCAGGAACCGCTGCTGATCGCCCTGCTGGACATCGACCACTTCAA
>NZ_NKUH01000092.1:0-20563 GCF_009192895.1 Xanthomonas sp. LMG 12460
CGCGCCCATGGCCGCGTCATCGCTCGGGCGTGGACGGACGTCCACTTCCTCGCTCTTCCTTGCCACAGGCGCGCGCAATCGCGGCGCGGCATGCTCGGGGATTGATGACACGCCCTAGCCCAGCGCCTGCCACACCTGGTGCAGGCCCAGTGCCAGCAAGGTCAGGAAGAACACGCGGCGGAACGCGCTGGCGGAGATGCGTTGGCGCAGCCGCGTGCCCAGCCACATGCCCACGGCAGTGGGCAGCAGCGCCAGCAACGACGGACCCAGCGCCTGGGTGGGGAATGCCCCGTGCGCGACGAGGGCTGCGGCCAGCGCAAGCGTGGCCGCGGCGAAGCAACTGCCGAGCGCGCGCATCAGCGCCTCCCGCGGCAGATCCAGCGCCACCAGATAGGGCAGCACCGGCAACACGAACACACCGGTGGCGCCGGTCAGCAATCCGGTCGCCAGGCCCACGGGTGGCCCAGCCCAGCGCGCCTGCGAGGGCGACAGGCGTGCCTGCCACTGACTCAGCCCAAGCAGGGCATACAGCGCCAACAACGCGCCCAGACCGGCGCGCGTCAGCCGCGGGTCCGCGTCGGCGAGGACGCCGGCGCTGCCCCAGGTGCCGGCGACGATGCACGCCAGCAGCGGCCACAGTCGCCGCAGCAGCGCGCCGGTGCCTGCGCCCCAGGCTTGTTGCAGGTTGGTCAGTAGCGACGGTAGCGCCAGCAGCGCCGCGGCCTCGGTCGGCGTCAGCCAGAGTCCCAGCAGGCCCATCGCCACCGTCGGCAGGCCCATGCCGGCCACGCCCTTGACGCCGCCGGCGAGCAGGAAGACCAGGGCGATCGGCAGCAGATGCGGTGTGAGGGTGTCCATGGCATCCAGCATCGGCGCGCCGCGGCGGCCGGACAATGCGCGAATGCTTCAGGCAGACTTCGGCAACGACGAAGGCGGGAGCATCGATGCACCTGGATTTCACCGATCTGCGGTTGTTCCTGGCGGTGGCCGAGGCCGGCAGCATCACCGCCGGAGCCGATCGCGCGGCACTGTCGCTGGCCGCGGCCAGTGCACGCATCCGCGCGTTGGAGACGCAGCTTGGCGTCGCGCTGTTCGCGCGCGGCCCGCGCGGCGTCGGCCTCACCGCGGCCGGCACCGCGCTGTTGCGGCACGCGCGGCAGTTGCTGCGGCAGGCCGAGGCGATGCGCAGCGAACTGGGCGAGTACGCCGGCGGCCACCCGACCAGCGTGCGCCTGCTGGCCAATACCGCGGCGCTGTCGGAATGGTTGCCGGAACTGCTGGCCGAGTTCCTGGTGGCGCACCCGCGCATCGATCTGGCGCTGCGCGAACAGGGCAGCGTCGCCGCGGCCGATGCGCTGCGCGAGCAACGCGCCGACCTGGCGGTGATCGCCGATCACGCCGATCTGCAGGACCTGCAAGCGCGCCCGTTTCGGCAGGATCGGCTGGTGCTGGTGGCCGCGGCCACGCATCCGCTGGCGCAGGCGCCGCAGTTGCGGTTCTCGGAGGTATGGCAGGCGCAGTTGCTCGGCCTGGCCGAGGACAGCGCACTGCAGCAGCATCTGCGGATCCATGCCACGCGTGCCGGTGGCCAGCTGCGCATCCGCGCGCAGGTGCACGGCATCGAACCGCTGTGCCGCATGCTGGCGCGCGGCGCCGGCGTGGCGATCCTGCCGCAGGCGGCGCTGGAGCGGGTCAGCGTGCGTGCGCAACTGGTCGCGGTACCGCTGCAGGAGCCGTGGGCGCTGCGCCAGTTGTCGATCGTCTGGCGACCGACACCGGCGCCGTCGCCGCCAGTGCAGCAGGTCCTGGATTGGCTGTGCGCGCATGCGGCGCCGGCAGCCTGAGGATCCGTCGGCTGGCGCACGACTGACGCCTCTGACGATGCGCTTGCGCAATGGTGCAGCGAGGCAGCGTTAACTGGCAGGCGCGGGCCTTGTTACGCTGTTCGGGATCGCTTGCGACGGCTGTTCCCCCCGGTGACGCGTGTCGCGGCTGAAGTTGCTCCTGCGGACGCACGGCCCTCTGTCAGCGCAGTTGCTTCCTGTGGGAGGGACTTCAGTCCCGACTGCTACCGGAGCCGGATGCTTTCCGGCGCGAGATTGCGACGGAAGAACTGCGCGGATCACGCGCTTCTGCTTTGGCTCTGCCGGAAGTGTTGCCTGTCTAGCAGCACTCGATGTGGCCTTGGCCAGCCAGCCACGCCAAGGCCTTTCGCGTCATGCGCGTCGCGGCTGATACCGAACAGATAGGGACCGCTCCCGTTCGCGGGCCTGCGGTCCATGCCGCAGGCCCACGCGCCTCACTGCGGCCAGGCGAACGTGGCGATCACCGGAAAATGGTCGGACGGCCAGTGGCCCTGCGGCCGCGCGTCGAGCGTGGCGTAGTCGGTGGCCTTCAACCCGCGCGAGAGGATCCAGTCGATGCGCCGGTCCGGGTGGCCGGTGAAATCGTGGAAGGTCGCTTCCGGGCCTTGCGGTTGCGCCACCTGCGTGCGCGCATCGGCCAGGCTGGCGGTGAGGGTGCGGTAGGTCGGCGAGCCCGGCACCGTGTTGAAGTCGCCGGTCAGCACCACCGGCATGTCCGCCGGCAGCGCCTTCAGCCGCGACACGATCAGCGCCGCGCCCTTGGCGCGCGCCGCTTCGTCCTCGTCGCGATAGGGCAGATGGGTGTCGAACAGGTAGAAGCGGCGGCCATCGCCGATGCGCTCGAACAGGCCCCAGTTGACCATGCGCGGCAGCGGATGGCCCCAGCTGATGCTGCCCATCACCTCCGGCGTGTCCGACAGCCAGAAGTGTCCCGAGTCCACCAGCTTCAGCGCGTGGCTGTCGTAGAACACGCCCATGCGTTCGCCGTCGTCCTTGCCGTCGCGGCTGGGGCCGAACCAGCGGTACTCCGGCAACTGCGCGGCCAGGTAGTCGGCCTGGCGCTGGACCAGTTCCTGGGTGCCGAACACATCCGGGTGCTGCGCGCGGATCAGCGCGGCCATCGCGCTGCGGCGCACGTCCCAGCGCTTGTCGCCGTCGGTATCGACCGGCACGCGGACGTTGAAGCTCATCACCTTGAGCGGGGCCGGCGCGGCGGGCGTTGCGGGCGTGCGCGCCTGCGCCGGCGCGATGCACGCGCCCAGTACCAGCAGCAGAGGGAGCGCGAGCTTGCGCGCGGACGACAGCGACAGCGACATGGCAAATCTCGACAGGAGCGGAGCACGCGATGGTGGCACGGCGGTGGTGTCGGTGACCACCGCGTGGCGCGCCTGCCGAGCGGCGATCAGTTGAACGCCGACAGCGCCTGGGTCAGTTTCCCGTTGTTGTCGACCGCACCCATCGTGTAGCCCTGCCAGCCCGGATACGCGTCGGGTTCCCAATAGAACACGCCCAGGCCGCGGCTGCCGAGTGCGCGGGTCTTGCTCAGCAGATCGGCGAGCATCGCGCGGGTGGTCGCGGCCTGCTGCCAGTCCATGCCGACCTCGCTGACGATCACGTCCGACCCGTAGCGCGCCACCATGTCCTGCATGTTGCTGGCGATCTGCGTGTTGGCGCTCTGCCAGGCATTGGGGGACGGGTAGTGCGACATGCCGACCACGTCCCACATGCCGCCGGCCGACTTGAGGCTGTCGAAGAACCAGCGGAAGGTCGCGTTGTCGTGGCCGTTGGCCAGGTGCACGATCACCTTCGCATTGGGGTACACCGACTTGCTGGCGTTGTAGCCGCTGTTGATCAGTTGCGCGAGGTTGCCGAAGTTGGGCGTCTTGCCGTCCGGCCACAGCATGCCGCTGTTGATCTCGTTGCCCACCTGCACCCAGCTCACGTCGATGCCGTTGGACTTGAGATAGGACAGGATGCCGCTGGTGTGCGAATACACGTCCTTCGCCAGGGTGGCGAAGTCGTGGTTGTTCCAGGCCGCCGGCTTGGTCTGCTTGCCGGGATCGGCCCAGCTGTCGCTGTAGTGGAAGTCGATCATGATGCGCATGCCCTGCGCCTTGGCCCGCTTGGCCATGTTCAGCGTGTCGGCGCCGTCGTTCCAGCCGCCCTGCGGATTGACCCACACGCGCAGCCGGATCGCGTTGACCCCGGTGCCCTTGAGCAGCGAGAAGAAATCGGTGGTGGCGCCGGAGGCGTTGCGGAATACGCGACCGCTGCTCTCCTGCTGGTCGATCCAACTGACATCGGCGCCCTTGGCGAAGGTCTGCGCCATGGCCGGCGCACACAGACAGGCGAGCAACAACATCAGCAGCCAGGCGGGCACGCGCTTGCTCGATCGGTTCATGCGATTCTCGCGGTGATGGAAGGAGGGAAGGGGGGGCATGCAGCCCCGAGGAGTGGGCGCAGCGACGTGCCGGGCCGTCCCCCCGCGGCCGCGGCGCGCACGAGGCTAGCGCGATCGTCACGGCGACGCGCGCTGCACTGCAGCGGTGCTGTCGCGACGTCCGCAAGCGCTGTCTGGATGGCCGATGAATCTGCGCGGTGCGTCACTTGACGCGATGCGGCATCGGCGTAGCATTCCGCTCACGCCAAGGGACAGACCCGCGGCGATCCACCCAACCGTGAGGGATGCTCATGGAGTTCGACTATCTCGTGTTCATCGGGCGCTTCGAGCCCTTCCACAACGGCCACGCCGCCGTTGCCCGCCACGCCCTCGCACGTGGTCAGAAACTCATCTTCCTGATCGGCTCGGCCGAGACTCCCCGCACCATCCGCAATCCCTGGACCGTTGCCGAGCGCAGCGTGATGATCCAGGCCGCGCTGGAAGGCGCCGGCGAGCGGCTGATCCTGCGGCCGTTGCGCGACCATCTGTACAACGAAAGCCAGTGGATCGCCGCGGTGCAGTCCACGGTGGCCGAGGCGGTGCGCAGCGACGGCGGCAGCGCCGAGGCGCGGATCGGCCTGATCGGCATGGACAAGGACGCCAGCAGCTATTACCTGCGCGAATTTCCGCAGTGGCCGCTGGTCGATGTGCAGCACACCGAGACGCTGTCGGCGACCGAGCTGCGCCGTTACCTGTTCGAGGCCGGCAGCATAGATTTCCACGGCGCGCTGCTGATGCTGCGCGGCAACGTGCCGACGCCGGTGTTCGACATGCTCGAGGCGTTTCGCAAGAACTCGCCCTCGTATGCCGAACTGCTCGCCGAGTACCAGTTCATCGAGCAGTACCGCGCCGCCTGGAAGGAGGCGCCGTATCCGCCGACCTTCGTCACCGCCGATGCGGTAGTGGTGCATTCCGGGCACGTGCTGCTGGTGCGCCGCCGCGCGGCGCCGGGCAAGGGCCTGTGGGCGCTGCCCGGCGGCTTCGTCGGCCAGCACGAGAGCATCCTCGACGCCTGCCTGCGCGAACTGCGCGAGGAGACCCGGCTGAAGATTCCGGTGCCGGTGCTCAAGGGCTCGCTGAAGAACCGCCACGTGTTCGACCACCCCGAGCGCAGCCTGCGCGGGCGCACCATCACCCACGCCTTCCACTTCGAGTTCGTGTTCGGCGAACTGCCCGAGGTGCGCGGCGGCGACGACGCCGACAAGGCGCGCTGGGTGCCGGTCAGCGAAGTGCTGGGCATGGGTCCGAAACTGTTCGAAGACCATCTGCACCTGCTCGAATTCTTCCTCGGCCGCGGCTGACGCGGCCTTCCCGGCCGGCGGACAGACCGCCGGCTTTCCCAGACGCGAAGGAGCTTCCGTCATGCAATGCCTGAACAACCTGCTGCTCAACACCGACAGCTACAAGGCCAGCCACTGGCTGCAGTACCCGCCCGGCACCGATGCCACGTTCTTCTACGTGGAATCGCGCGGCGGCGTCTACGACCGCACCGTGTTCTTCGGTCTGCAGTCGATCCTCAAGGAGGCGCTGGGCCGCCCCGTCACCCATGCCGACATCGACGAGGCGCGCGACCTGTTCGCCGCGCACGGCGAGCCGTTCAACGAAGCGGGCTGGCGCGACATCGTCGACCGCCTCGGCGGCCAGTTGCCGATCCGCATCCGCGCCGTGCCCGAGGGCAGCGTGGTGCCGACCCACAACGCGCTGATGACCATCGAGTCCACTGACGCGCAGGCCTACTGGGTACCGTCGTACCTGGAGACGCTGCTGCTGCGCATCTGGTATCCGGTGACCGTGGCCACAGTGAGCTGGCACGCCAAGCAGACCATCCGCCAGTTCCTGGAGCGCACCAGCGACGATCCGGACGGGCAGTTGCCGTTCAAGCTGCACGACTTCGGCGCGCGCGGCGTGTCCAGCCTGGAATCGGCGGCGATCGGTGGCGCGTCGCACTTGGTCAACTTTCTCGGCACCGACACCGTGTCCGGGCTGTTGCTGGCGCGCGCGCACTACCACGAGCCGATGGCCGGCTATTCGATCCCCGCCGCCGAGCACAGCACCATCACCAGCTGGGGCCGCGAGCGCGAGGTCGAGGCCTACCGCAACATGCTCAAGCAGTTCGGCAAGCCCGGCGGCGTGGTCGCGGTGGTGTCGGACAGTTACGACATCTTCCACGCGATCCGCGAGCACTGGGGCACCACGCTGCGCGAGGAGGTGATCGCCTCCGGCGCCACCGTGGTGATCCGCCCGGACTCCGGCGATCCGGTGGCGGTGGTGCACCAGTGCCTGGAACTGCTCGACGAGGCCTTCGGCCACAGCGTCAACGGCAAGGGCTACAAGGTGCTCAACCACGTGCGGGTGATCCAGGGCGACGGGGTCAACCCGACCAGCATCCGCGCGATCCTGGAGCGCATCACCAGCGCCGGCTACGCCACCGACAATCTGGCCTTCGGCATGGGCGGCGCGTTGCTGCAACGGCTCGACCGGGACACCCAGAAGTTCGCGTTGAAGTGCTCGGCCGCCCGCGTCGACGGCCGCTGGATCGACGTGTACAAGGATCCGGTCACCGACAAGGGCAAGCTCAGTAAGCGCGGGCGCATGCGTCTGCTGCGGCACCGCGAGTACGGCAGCTACCGCACCGAGCCGGTGGCGCCAGACGCGGTGTCGGCCGAAGCGGTCGCCGGCCCGGCCGGTTACGACGATGCGATGGTCACCGTGTGGGAGAACGGCCGCCTGCTGCACGACTGGACCTTCGCCGAGGTACGCGAGCGCGCGAACGCCGCGCGCCTGTAGGAGGCTCCCATGCACGCCTCCCTGCCGAGCGCGCCGCCGTTGAGCGGCGGCTCGCCGCTGTTCGCCGCGCTGCGCGCCAGCACTCCGCATCTGGAATGGCGGGTGCCGGCCGCGGCGGATGCCTCGCGCTGGCGCCAGCAGCGCATCGGCGCACGCGACTACCGCGTCGCGCAGCCGGTGACCTTCACTCCCTACGCATCGGTGCGGCCGTGTTCGGCGCGCTGCCGCTTCTGCTCGGAAACCCTGCGGCCGCTGGCCGGCGGCACCGCCGCGGCGAGCCTGCGGCCGCCGCCGGACTACTTCGCGCAACTGCGCCAGGCGCTGGCGCAGCTGCGCGGGCTGCCGCTGTCGCATTCGCTGTCGGGGCTGGAGATGACCGACGACGAAGACTGGTTCGTGGAACTGCTGCAGACCCTGGATGCGGCCGAGCGCGAGGGACTGCTGGTCGAACAGCGGGTGCTGTACAGCAACGGCGCAGGTTTCGCCCGCGGCCACGGCGATGCGCTGCTGCATGCACTGCAGCGCTTCGGCCTGTCGTGGATCGAGCTGTCGCGGCACCATCCGCAGCAGGCGCGCAACGATGCGATCATGCGTTTCCGCCCCGGCGAGGCGATCGCCGATGCGGAGGTGTTCGTCGCCACTGCGCAACGCATCGCCGAAGCGCTGCCGTTGCGCCTGGTGTGCATCCTGCAGCACGGTGGCATCGCCGATGCCGACGGCGTCGCGGCCTACCTGGACTGGGCGCGCGCCTGCGGGGCACGTACGGTGATCTTCCGCGAATTCTCCCGGCTCGGCGACGGCTACCGCGATGGCGGCACCGCACGCTATCTCACTCAGGCGCGGGTCGCAGTGGAGCAGGTGCTCGGCGCCTGCATGGCCGCGCCGTGGTGGCGCGAATTGCAGCCGCTGCAGATCACCGAGGGCTACTACTTCTGGAACCTGCGCCTGGCCACCGCCGACGGCATGGAGGTGGTGTTCGAGACCTCCGACTACGGGGCGATGCACGCGCGCCACGACAGCGGCGACATCTACAAGCTGGTGTTCTTCGCCGACGGCCGGCTGTGCGCCGGCTGGCAGCCGGACCGCGATCTGCTGTGGCGGGCGTCGCATGGATAGCCGCAGCTGGTGGACGCCGTTGCCGGATCCGCCCGAGCATCGCCTGCCGGAGGACCTGCGCCAGCGCGATCCGCTGAGCGCGCGCGACTGCGGCTGGGTCGGGCAGATGCGTCCGTTCGTGCGCCACTTCAGCGCGCCGGGCGAGCGCGTGCTGGATCCGTTCTGCGGCTTCGGCAGCACCTTGCTCGCGGCGGAACTGGAAGGGCGCCACGGCATCGGCCTGGAGATCGACGCGGCGCGCGCGGCGCTGGCGCGCGAGCGGCTGCAGCGGCTCGGGCTGCACGCCGAGGTGCTGGACGGCGGCTTGCCGCACTACGCGCCATCCGCGCCGGTGGACCTGTGCCTGACCAACGTCCCGTACTTCGGCTGTGCCTGGCCGGCTGCGGCGGGGCCCGACCAGCTCTACGCCAGTGCCGACTACGCCGCCTACCTGCACGGCCTGCGCGCGGTGTTCCATGGAGTCCGCCGCCACCTGCGCGAGGACGGCTTCTGCATCGCGATGGTGGAGAACGTCCAACTCGGCGCGACCACGGTGCCGCAGGCCTGGGACCTGGCGCGGATCCTCGGCAGCCTGTTCGCGCCCTGTCCCGAGCGTGTGTTGTGCTACCCACGCGAGACCGCGCAGCCGCTGGCGCCCGGCGACACCCGCAGCGACCGCAGCCACGAGTACGCGCTGATCTTCCAGCACCGGCGCCAGCGCATCGACCTGGCGGGCACCGCGCAACTGCTGGCGGCCCTGCGCGCCGACGGTTTCGTCATTGCGCTGTACGGCAGCTATCCGCGCTGGCTGGCGGATCCGGCGGCGGCGCCGCGCCTGCCCGGCGATGTCGATCTGTTGCTGCCGCGCGACCTGGACGGGTTGCTGCGGCTGCTCGACTGGCTGCGCGCGCGTGGCTTCCTGCTGAGCCTGTGGGGCGAGCCGCTGGCGGTGCCGCCGACCCTGGCACTGCTCGACGCCCATCATTACCTGCGCGCCGAACGTCGCGATCGCCACGGCGGCCTGCTGCGCGTGGACCTGGCGCTGGAACCCGCCGCCGCCTGACGCGGCGGCGGCGCAGACCGCCCATCTCGCTAACCGCGGGATGAGCGGCCGCGGTGGCGTCAAGGCCGCGCCCACGCGCTTGCGGCTATCCTTTGCCGCGGTTCCCTCTCTCCGGTCAACGGCCTATGTCCGCTCCCTCCAAGGTTCTCGCCATTCCCGCGCTCGCGCTGATCGCGATCGGCCTGAGCGGCTGTTTCGCGCGCAAGCAGGACGGCCTGGTGAAAGAGACCTTCAATTCCGACAACACCTATTCGCGCAACTACCCGGTGCAGCCGGCGCAGGCCTGCGAATCGGCGCGGCGCGCGCTGCTGAGCCAGGGCTACGTGGTCTCCAAGGCCACCGCCGATGCGGTGGAAGGCACCAAGAACTTCCAGCCCAGCGACGAGTTGCATGAGCAGCTGGAACTGCGCGTGTCCTGCGTCGCGCACGGGCAGGACGAATCCTGGGTGTTCGTCAGTGCCTTGCAGGACCGCTATGCGCTGAAGAAGAGCCCGACCTCGGCCAGCGTCGGCGTCGGCGTGCTCGGCTCGGTGTCGCTGCCGATCGGCAGCAGCGACGATTCGATGGTGCGGGTGGCCAGCAGCACGGTGCAGGATGGCGACTTCTACAAGCGCTTCTTCCAGCTGATGAGCGAATACCTGCCCAAGAGCAAGCCGGCACCGGAGCCGTCTGCGCATCCGTCTGCGGCGGTGACGGCGCCGGCGCCGGCAGCGCCCGCACCTGTACCTGCAGCGTCGATGGTGCCGACTCCGCCGCCCGCCGCAGCGCCCACGTCGCCGCCGGCACCCGCGGCCGCCACTGCGGCGCAGCCGCCCGTCGCGACCGCGCCTCCGAGCGGCGAGCCCGGCGGCGCCGACTGATTCAGGCGTTGCTACACAAGCTGAATGCGGCCGATTTCGCTTCACGAACCATTCGCGAATCCGGTGAGAAGGTGGCGCCCGTCGAGAGCGCGGTGCTTGTGCATCGGCTCCGCCACCCAGGAGCAATCAGCATGAACACTCTCAAATCCGCCTTGTGTCTTTCCGTCCTCGCCATCGCCACGGCCGCCGCGCCGCTGGCCGAGGCGCAGCGTCACTACGGTCCCGAGGACGCCGGCCGCCGCTTCAGCGACGGCACCCGCGTGCACTGCAAGAAGGTCGCGGTGCGCAAGAACAGCACCGATCCGGACCGCATCGGCGGCACCCTGGCGGGTGCGGCGATCGGCGGCTTGCTGGGCAACCAGATCGGCAAGGGCGATGGCCGCAAGCTGGCCACGGTCGGCGGCGCGGTCGCCGGTGGCGCCACGGGCCGTTACATCCAGGGCCAGCGTCAGCAGGCCAATGGCAATCGCGTGGTCGAGACCGTCTGCAAGCGGTATTGAGTCGCGCGACCGCATCGTGTTGGTCGGTGCCTGACGCCGACCTGGCAGCCTGATGCAGCACGCCCCGGCGGAGGCCTCCGCCGGGGCGTTTTTTTGGGGTGCCGGTTGCGACGTTGCGCGATTCGGCGCCGCGGCGGCTCAATCGGCGAGCAGATCGCGCAGCGCCGCGTCCAACTGCGGATACCGGAACACATAACCCTCGCGTTGCGCACGTGTCGGCAGCACGCGCTGGCTGCCCAGCAACAGCTCGGCCATCTCGCCGAAGCCGAGGCGTAATGCCGCCGCCGGCATCGGCAGCAGCGCCGGACGATGCAGGGTCGCGGCGAGTTGCTGCGCGAACGTGGCATTGGTCGCCGGCGCCGGCGCGGTGGCGTCGTAGGCGCCTTCGCCGCCTTGCTGCAGCAGCCACAGCAGCAACCCGACCTGATCGTCGCGGTGGATCCAGCTCATCCACTGGCGGCCATCGCCCATGCGCCCGCCCATGCCGAAGCGGAAGGGCAGCAGCATCCGCGCCAGCGCGCCGCCGTCGCGGCCCAGCACCACGCCGGTGCGGACCAGGCTGGTGCGCACGCCCAGGTCCTGCGCGCGCAGCGCTTCCGCCTCCCAGTCGCGGCAGAGCTGGGCGGCAAAGTCGTCGCCCGGCGTGCTGGTTTCGTCCAGGACCTCGTCGCCGCGGTCGCCGTAGTAGCCGATCGCCGAGCCGGAGATCAGGCAGCCCGGGCGCTGCGCAGCGTCGAGTCCGCTCATCCAGTCGATCAGGGCGCGGGTGGTACCGATGCGCGAGGTGCGGAAGCGACGCTTGCGGGTGGCGCTCCAGCGGCCTTCGGTCAGCGGTTCGCCGGCAAGATTGATCACCGCATCGGCCGGTGCGGCGCGCTGCAGATCGTCCAGCACCTGCACCGCCGGCAACAGGCGCGCCGCGCGTGCTGGGTCGCGGGTCAGCACGCTGACCCGGTGCCCGGCGTCGAGCAGGGCCGGGCACAGCGCGCGGCCGATGAATCCGGTGCCTCCGGTAACGAGCACGTGCATGCAGGGGATCGCTTGCGCCAAGGGAGCCGCAGTGTAGGTGCGCCGGGCATGGCGGAAGAGTGAACGCCGGGGGTGTCGGTGCCGCGGCGGTGGGTTTCGCGACGCCTGCACGGGTGAGGCGCCACGCTGCGCGGGCGCCGCCGCCACGTGGCCAACGGAAGCTCCTGTTCGTGATGTCCGCTCCATGATCCGACCATCGAGGTTCGCTTGCCCGCCGCGGCTTCGCCGCGGCGTCGGTCTGCTGCTGGCCGCGCTGCTGGCCAGTGCCGCGGCCACGGCCGCACCGGCGCCGGCCGACCAGGCCAGCGCGGCTTGCCTGGCCGCACTGCTGGAGCGGCTCGGTTGGCGCATCGGCACGACCAGCGCGGCGCAGCCGCAGATCGCCGCCGGCGCACCCTGCGAACGCGGTTCGCTGGCCGAGGCGCAGGCGCACGGCGATCTGCAGGCGGCCTTGCCCGCGGCCTGGAACGACGCGCAACGGCAGCAGGCCTTGCGTGCCTTGCTGGACACGCCGGCCACGCAGTGCGGCTACTTCCTGCAACTGGGGGCGGCCACCACGCGCGCGGTCGCACGCCTGCAGGACAATCCCGGCTACCGTTTCTCGGCGCTGCAACTGGGCTGGATCGGCTTCGGCCTGCGCGGCGCGCGCGCGCAAGGCTGGGAGCGCTTCCGCAGCTTCGGTCGCGGCTATCGCCCGGCCGGCGGCAATGCGCAGGCGATCGAGGCGTTCTACAGCGGGCACGTGCGCTCGGAATGCGGCGTCGGCCGGCAGATCGCGCAACTGGCCACGCAGCGCGAACTGTATGGCGACGCGGCGTTCGATCGTGCGTTCAGCGCCGACGAGCTGTCGATCGGCACCTTCCTGACCCTGCACGACACCGACAGCATCCTGCTCGGCGCGCACGCTGGCGATTTCTTCGCCGACGGCAAGGCAGCCAGGACTGCGCAGCGCGGCCGTGCGGCCTTCCTCGGTGCGCCCGGCTACATCGTGCACGTGTTCGAGCGCCGCTACCTGGACGACATCAACAACCAGGCCGAGAACTTCGTGGTCGCCGCGGTCAGCGCCGAGGCCGCTACGGCCTTGCGCGCGCACGGTGGCTTCGCCTACTACGACGCCCAGAACCGCCGCATCTGGGAGCTGGCGCGGGCGCTGCGCGGCCCGGGCCGCGAACGCTTCGAGCGCCTGCTGTATGAGCGCGACCCGGCACTGCGCGCACGCCTGGATCCGGCGCAGCAGGCGGTGCTCGCGCAACTCGACGCCTTGCTCGACGATCCGTTCTACCGGGGCTTTCAGGTCTACGTGCATCCCAAGGGCGTCAAGCCGATCGGGTATCACGTGGTGCGGCTGCTGGATCGCAATCCGCGCACGCCGTTCGCGATCGAGCTGACCCTGCATAACCTGCACACCA
This sequence comes from Xanthomonas sp. LMG 12460, assembly GCF_009192895.1. Classification (NCBI taxonomy): domain Bacteria; kingdom Pseudomonadati; phylum Pseudomonadota; class Gammaproteobacteria; order Lysobacterales; family Lysobacteraceae; genus Xanthomonas; species Xanthomonas sp. LMG 12460. Next base: position 13,049 of record NZ_NKUH01000092.1, read on the forward strand.
CGCTGTACCAGCGCTGGCGCGACCTGCAACTGCACGACTGTGCGCAAACGCCGCCGCCGGCACCTGCCGCCGCATCGGTGCCTTAGCTGCGCGTCACGTCGGCATCGCCGCTTCGTGAGACCCTAACCCTCCTTTTTTCGAACCGGGAACGACGCATGGAACTGGGACTTGTAGGCTTGGGCCGGATGGGCGCCAACATGGCCGAGCGGTTGGTGCGCGGCGGGCATCGCGTGGTCGGTTTCGACCTGGGCGAGGCCGCGCGCAGCGCGGCGCAGCAGCGCGGGGTCGAAGCGGTCGACAGCATGGCCGCGCTGATCGCGGCGCTGCCGGCACCGCGCGCGGTGTGGCTGATGGTGCCGGCCGGCAAGGTCGTCGACGACACCCTGGCCGCGTTGCTGCCGTTGCTCGGCAAGGGCGACGTGGTGATCGACGGCGGCAATTCCTACTACAAGGATTCGATGCGCCGCGCCGGCGAACTCGCTGCCCACGGCATCGCCTATGTCGACTGCGGCACCAGCGGCGGCGTGTGGGGACTGCGCGAGGGCTACAGCCTGATGATCGGCGGCGACACCGCCGCGGTGCAGCGCCTGCACGACGTGTTCGCGACCCTGGCGCCGGCTGCCGATGCCGGTTGGGGACACGTCGGCCCCAGCGGTGCCGGCCACTTCACCAAGATGGTCCACAACGGCATCGAGTACGGAATGATGCAGGCCTATGCCGAAGGCTTCGCGCTGATGGGGCGCAAGCAGGAGTTCGCGCTGGACCTGCACCAGGTGGCCGAGGTCTGGCGCCAGGGCAGCGTGGTGCGTTCGTGGCTGCTGGACCTGTGCGCCGATGCGCTGGGCGAGAATCCGACCCTGGCCGGCATCGCGCCGTTCGTCCAGGACTCCGGCGAGGGCCGCTGGACCGTGGCCGAGGCGATCGACCTGGACGTGCCGGCGCCGGTGATCACCCTCTCGCTGCTGGAGCGGCTGCGCTCGCGCGACGACGATTCGTTCGCCGACAAGTTGCTGGCGGCGATGCGCAACCAGTTCGGCGGCCATGCGATCAAGCACGAGGGCGGCGACGCGCCCGCGCCGGGCGGTACGCGCTCGGCCTGAGGCCCGGCGCTCAGTCCAGCGTGACGCTGCAGCCGGAGGCGGCGCTGCGCACGCCTGCCTCCAGCAGCCGCATCACCGCCAGCGCCTGCGCCGCATCCACCGGCGCAGGCGCGCGACCTGCGATCGCCTCGCGAAAGGCCGCATAGCAGTCGCGGTAATCGCCACGCGGCGCGGGCAGGGTCTGGACGGCGTGCGTGCCGTCGGCGCCGACCAGGCGCAATTGGCCGGGCAGGGGATCCTCGCCCCAGCCGGGCGCGCCCGGCGCGACGCCCGCGCGCAACTGCGCTTCCTGCGTATCCAGGCCGTGCTTGACGTAGCTGCCGCCGCTGCCGTGGAGCGCGAAGCGCAGGCCGTTGGCGGCGACCAGCGAGCCGGCATGCAGCACCACCCGCAGCCGCGGATAGCGCAGCACCGCATGCACGTAATCCACGGTCTGCGCGCCGGGGCGCTGCAACGCCAGGTCGGCCTGCAGCGATTGCGGCGGCCCGAACAGTTGCAGGGCCTGATCGAGCAGATGCGGCCCCAGGTCGAACCACAGCCCCGAGCCGGGGAGTGCGTGCTCGCGCCAGCGGTCGCCGACCTGCGGACGGTGGCGGTCGAAGTGCGAATGGAACTCGGCGATCTCGCCCAGCGTGCCGGCCTCCAGCAAGGCGCGCACGCCGAGGAAGTCGCCGTCCCAGCGCCGGTTCTGGAACACGCTGACGATGCGGTCGGCGCGCTGCGCCTGCGCCAGCACCTGTTGCGCTTCGGCCACGTCCAGGGTGAATGGCTTGTCCACCAGCACGTGCTTGCCCTGCGCCAGCGCGGCCAGCGCCAACGGCGCGTGGGTCTGGTTGGGCGTGGCGATCACCACCGCATCGATCCGCGGATCGGCGAAGGCCTGCGCCGCATCGGCGACCACGCGCGCCTGTGGCCAGGCCGCATGCACCACCTCGGCCTGGCGCGAGACCACGGTGTGCAGGTGCAGGCCGGGCGTGTGTGCGATCAGCGGCGCATGGAAGGTGCGGCCGACGTAGCCGAAGCCGAGCAGGGCGAGATTGAAGTCGGACATGGGCGCAGGCAGCAGCGGCGGGACGCCAGTATCGCCTGGGCTGCGTGGGCGGATTGCGCATTCACGCTGCGGCGATTCTTCGGTCACGCCGCCTGTACGACGGCCTGGCGGAGACTGCGCGCACATTCAGCGGAGGAAGACACGATGAAAACGATCAATGCACGCACCCTGCTTGGCGCCACCCTGGTGGCCGGTTTCGCGTTCGGCGCGGGCCAGGCGTTCGCAGCCGGCCAGGCCACCAGCGCCAAGGACCACGGCACCATGGGCCAGCAGGACACGATGCAGCACGACACCATGGCCCATGACACGACTCGCCACGACTCCAAGGAGCCGGTCACCGACACCTGGATCACCACCAAGGTGAAGGCCGATCTGCTGGCCACCAAGAATGTGTCGGGCACCGAGATCAAGGTCGACACCGTCAACGGCACGGTCAAGCTGTCCGGCGCGGTCGCGACCAAGGCCGAGAAGGACAAGGCCGTGGCGGTCGCCAAGAAGATCGACGGGGTCAAGAAGGTGGATGCGGCCGACCTGAAGGTCAGCGCCGCCGCCAAGAAGTAAGCATTGCGATCCGCCGCCGCGGGTGGGGATGCGACGAGGCGCCCCACCCGCGACAGCCGGTCTGCGACGCACCCTGCGGGGTGCGTTTTTTTTGGGGGGGCAAATTCGCGACGGAAATCGCATTTCGCGTCGCATTGACACCCGCTCAGACATCATTCCTTCATGTTCGTCAACGGATCACGCGCGATGTTGGAGACCCAACCCCACCCGGCTGCGGGGCACGCGGCCGCGGCTGCCGAGGCGCTGGGCGCCGCGTTGTCCGGCCATGGCGCGCAGCCGTCACTGCTGCTGCCGGCGGTACGCCGGCTGGAAGCGCAGTTGAGCATGCTGTTGACCACGTTTCACGACGACACCGGGTTCTGGCCGGCGTTCTCCGCGCTGATGCAGGAACTGGATCAGGGCCTGAGCCAATCCGAGCGCCGGCGCCTGCGCAGCCACGCCGATTTCCTGCTGGTCCGCGCCGGCATGCCGGCCTGGACCCTGATCGGCGCCACCGCCGGTTCCATTCCGCCCCCGGCGCGCCGGCCCTGAGCGCGGCGCGCGCGTGGCACTCCCGCGGGTGGCCGCAGGCCGCCCGTGTCGTCGTGCGCGCGGCCTGGGATAGAGTCCTTGCAGGTACCGCGATCGGGGTGTCGCGCTTCCGCTGAACAATTCATCTGCTGCCGGGGAAGATGGGCGACAATGCGCGCCCGCGATGGCCGCAGCCGTTCCTTCTTTTGACGCACCAGCTATGCAGACCATCGCCAAACACGATGCTTGGGACCGCTGGCGGCTGCCGTTGCTGGCGCTGGCCGTCGTCCTGATCGTCATCCTGCCCTCGCTGCTGCTGCGGCAGATGAATGCCAGCACCCTGCGTGCGGCGGACTGGGTCGGCCACAGCCAGGAAGTGACCGCCACCTTGAACGCGATGGAAGCGGACATGCGCGACATGGAATCGGCGGCGATGGCGATGTCGCACGGCGTGCAGTCGCCGATCCTGACCGCGCGCCTGCAGCAGGCGCGCAACTCGATGCAGCCGACGCTGGCGCACCTGGCCGAGCTGACCCGCGACAACCCGGACCAACAGATCCGCGTCGGCCGCCTGCAGAGCACGCTGGAGCGACGCGGCCTGATCGCCGAGCGGATCGCGCAGACCCGCGATCCGGAGCGGATCCGCGCGCTGATCCAGGACATGACCTCCGACAATCCAGTGCGCGGCCTGATCGCCGAGCTGCAGCGGCGCGAGGACGAACTGCTGAGCGAGCGGACCGCCGACGCCGAGCAGCGCCGCATGCTCGCCTCGATGATGAGCTGGACCTCGCTGGTGGTGCAGCTGTTGTTGCTGGGCCTGGTGATCTGGCTGTTGCAACGGCAGATCGGCCGGCGCCTGGATGCCGAGCGCCACATGCTGCGCGCCAACGGCCGCGCCGCGGCGGTGCTGCAGACCGTGCGCGAGCCGATCGTGCTGCTCGACAACGGGCAGCGCATGCTGATGCACAACACCGCCTTCGCCGAACTGTACGGCATGGACCTGGCGGATCCGCCGAAGCTGCTCGCCGACGTCGGCGACGGCGTCTGGCAGGATCCGGTGATCGTGCAGCGCTTGGCCGACGTGCTGCTGCGCGGACGCGAATTGTGGGATTTCGAGCACGAACAACTTGGCGCGGACGGCGTACCAAGGACCATGCTGCTGAATGCGCGGCGCATGCCGCTGCCGGACAGCGAGGACGAAGTGGTCTTGATGACGGTCAGCGACATCACCCTGCAGAAAACCGCGCAACAGCGCATCCAGGAGCTGAACCGGCAGCTGGAGGGCAAGATCGAGCAGGTGTCCGAAGTCAATCGCGAACTGGAGGCGTTCAGCTACTCGGTCTCGCACGACCTGCGCGCGCCGCTGCGCCATGTCGCCGGCTTCGCCGACAAGCTGGTTCGCCATCTGGGCGATGGCGCCGACGAGAAGAGCCGCCACTACCTGGAGGTGATCGGCACCTCGGCGCGGCGCATGGCCTCGCTGATCGACGACCTGCTGGTGTACTCGCGCCTGGGCCGCAGTGCGCTGCGCCTGCAGGCGGTGGACATGCAGTCGTTGGTGGCGGAGACGCGCTCGGTGCTCGACGCCAACTACCAGTCCGACCATGGCGACAGCGGGCATCGCATCGAGTGGAGCATCGCGCCGTTGCCGATCCTGGTCGCCGACGAAAACATGATGCGTCAGCTGTGGCTGAACCTGCTCGGCAATGCGGTCAAGTACAGCGCCAAGCGCGAGGTCGCGCAGATCGAGGTCGGCTACCAGGTGCAGCCGGACGGCAGCCATCACTTCAGCGTGCGCGACAATGGCGCAGGCTTCGACATGACCTATGCGGCCAAGCTGTTCGGCGTGTTCCAGCGCCTGCACAAGGCCAGCGAGTATTCCGGCACCGGTATCGGCCTGGCCAGCGTGCGCCGCGTGCTGACCCGCCATGGCGGCCATATCTGGGCCGAGTCCGCCCCCGACCAGGGCGCCACCTTCCATTTCGTCTTGCCCCCGGCGCCCGAAGCGCCCACTACCGAGTTCATCGCATGACCGCCATCCGCACCATCCTGCTTGCCGAAGACAGCCCCGCCGATGCCGAAATGGCGGTGGATGCGTTGCGCGACGCGCGTCTGGCCAATCCCATCGTGCACGTCGAGGACGGCGTGGAGGCGATGGACTACCTGCTGCGCCGCGGCGCCTATGCCGACCGCGAAGAAGGCCTGCCGGCGGTGCTGCTGCTGGACATCAAGATGCCGCGCATGGACGGCCTGGAAGTGCTCAAGCTGGTGCGCAGCGAGGAGTCGCTCAAGCGCCTGCCGGTGGTGATCCTGTCGTCCTCGCGCGAGGAAAGCGACCTGGCCCGCAGTTGGGATCTGGGCGTGAACGCGTATGTGGTCAAGCCGGTGGACGTGGACCAGTTCTTCACCGCGGTGAAGACCCTGGGCACCTTCTGGGCGCTGATCAACCAGGCGCCGGACAAAGAGTAAGCGCGCATGCCCACCACCGGCCCCAGGCTTGGCCCGATCCGGATCCTCATGGTCGAGGATTCGCCGGAGGATGCCGAGCTGCTGTCCGACCAGTTGCTGGACGCCGGCCTGGAGGCGACCTTCCGCCGCGTGGAAAGCGAGCCGACCCTGCGCGAGGCGCTGGGCGAGTTCGCGCCGGACATCGTGCTGTCGGACCTGAGCATGCCCGGGTTCTCCGGGCACGAGGCGCTGCGGGTGGTGCGCGAGGACGGCAACGCCGTGCCCTTCATCTTCGTCTCCGGCACCATCGGCGAGGAGACCGCGGTGGAGGCGCTGCGCGACGGCGCCAACGACTACATCATCAAGCACAACCCGACCCGCCTGCCGTCGGCGGTGGCGCGGGCGATCCGCGAGGCCCGCACCGAGCGCGAGCGGCAGCGGGTGGAGCGCGAACTGATGCGCGCACAGCGGCTGGAGAGCCTGGCCCTGCTCGCCGCCGGCCTCAGCCACGACCTGCGCAACATCCTGCAGCCGCTGCTGATCGTGCCGGAACTGATCGTCGGGCGCAGCGACGATCCGCAACTGCGGCACCTGGCCGACGTCATCGCCGAGTGCGGCCGGCGCGGCCACGAGATGGCCGAGTCGATGCTGTCGTTCGTGCGCGGCTCGCGCACGCCCAGCGAGCCGGTGCGCATCGCCGAGCTGTTCCAGGCGGTGCAGATGCTGCTCAAGAGCAGCCTGCCGGAGCGGGTGACGCTGCAGGTGGACGTGGCCGATGCGGCGCTGTCGATCGAGGCCAACTACACCGAGTTGCAGCAGTGCCTGCTCAACCTCGGCCTCAACGCGATCCAGGCGATGCCCGACGGCGGCCAGCTGAGCTTCTCGGCGGCGCCGGCGATCGGTGCCGACGGCAGCGAGCAGGTGCGCATCCTGGTCCGCGACAGCGGCATGGGCATGGATGCGGAGACCCAGGCGCGGCTGTTCAGTCCCTTCTTCACCACCAAGCCGGACGGTACCGGCCTGGGCCTGATCTCGTGCAAGCGCATCGTCGAGAGCTACGGCGGCCGGATCGGCGTGGACAGCACGCCGGGCCAGGGCACCTGCTTCGAATTGCTGATCCCGCTGCGCGCGCCGGTGCCGTCGTTCGAGCCGGAGCCGTCGCTGCCGATGGGCAAGGGCCAGCGCGTGCTCCTCGTCGACGGCGAGGCCACGCGGCTGTCGCTGCTCGGCAATGCGCTGTCCAGCCAGGGCTACCGTCCGCAGTTGGCGTCCGATGGCGCCGCCGCGCTGCGCGACGTCGAGGAACACGGCCTGCCGGACCTGGTGATCGTCGACAGCGACATCATCCTGCTGTCGGCGGTACGCCTGCTGCTGGCGCTGCAGGACCTGGGCTACCAGGGCCCGGCGATCGTCCTCGAGGACACCGGCACCACCCTGGAGCGCGACCACTTCCCCGCCGACATCGCCGTGCACGTCCTGCGCAAGCCGCTGGAAATGCAGCGCGTGTTCCGCGCGGTGGCGCATGCCCTCGAAAGCGGCTGAGGCGCTGGCTGGGAACGGGGATGGGGGAATCGGGAATGGGAAAGGCAAAAACCAAAGCCAAAGCCAAAGCCAAAGCCGATGCTCATTGCTGCATGGCGACCGTATCTCCAGTGCCAGCTGCGCGATGACGTGACTCGTTTATCTGGAGTCACAGAGAGAGGCAAAGCTCACCGGATCCGATAAGTGCAGCTTGGAACGCAAGGGCAACGGATTGACGCCTCAGCGGCCATCATGTCTCAGCGCAAGCTCCGCGCTCCGGCTGTTCCGATTCCCCATTCCCGATTCCCCAATCCCGGCTTCTCA
>NZ_NKUH01000093.1:0-14542 GCF_009192895.1 Xanthomonas sp. LMG 12460
CCCCCCGCCCCGGGGGGGGGGCGAACACCGGGCCGAACCCGACCGATCGCGGCAAACTCGGCACCAAGCGGCATCTTCAGTGAGCGAGATGGAAATTGAACGAATAGCGTTTAGGTCGGGCATTGATCATCATATTTTCAAAGAAACGCTGTTTGGGCCTTGGCGCCTGAGTTAATTCGCGCCGAAGGCGTCGGCTTGAATGATTGGTTAGGTTGCGCCCGCGGCAAGATCGTACGGAAATGTCTTTCTGGTGACCACTTTCATGCCGCTGATACTCTCGATCTGCCGGCTGCCCTGGGATCGCCACACAGTGCGCGCGCCAGTCCATTGATGCATTACTTCCGATGAATCCCATACTAGTGACTCCAAAAGGCTCTCGTAGGCCACTATCCATTCCTCCTCTAGATCCCAAAATTCTTTGTAGTAGGCGGCGAAGTGGATGAGATGGCCGTAGTAACTATGTCCGCGATGGTTTGGTAACAACGAGAACATGGGCCTGACTAGCAAAGATCCTGTATCGCCAAGACCTTCAAGCACCCTTCTGTTATGGGCCTCGACGTCAGTCTCCGAGCGGAAGCAGTGGATGTAGCCGTTCACAATGCTGGACATTGGGGGTGCAACCTTACGCCTAAGTTAAGACGCACCGCGGAGCGGGGTCGGCTTGAATGAATAGTTAGACGGTCGTGCCAGGAGGTGGTGAGCAAGAAGCGTGCTCCCCAGCACTTGCGCCAATAGCCGAGCATGCCACAAATAGCGGTATTGGGGCTCGCCCGAGATGCTGGCCGCTGGATGTGACCGAAACCATAGGCAATGAGCGCAGCAGAGCAACGAAGCTGGATGACCAAGTAGCGGGCGATCCGATGGCGGTAGACGTGAGGATTGCGAACCGAGGCCGACCGCTGAAGCGCTATCGCTGTCACCGATGGCGTAAGTCGCGCCGCACGCACAACACTACCGCCTAACACCTGAGTTGGCGGCTTCGTGAAGCGGCGCCGGCTTGAATAAATTTTTAGGCCCCGTAACAACGCAAAACAATACGCCACAAACGAGACCGATAAAGCCGCCAGCTGCGAAATTGGCAAGATAGGGCTGTGAGCCAACGCCTAGAAGCATGAGACTGCCCGGCAGCGAAAATGTTCCGGCTATGAAAGCACCAGCGCATACACTGAGCCAGCTCAAATAGCCAGCGCACCGAAGCCACGTGACGTAGGGTAAGCCGAGAGCGGCCATCGCTCCATATGCGATGGGTAGACCGAAAGAAAAATAGATTACAACGGCAATGGGCCAATCCTTGAGCCCTGGCAGCCCTTCCCGCACTAGAGCGGACGCCAGCGAGTACAGCAAGAATGCCACTGGTGCCCCGAGAGGAGCGATAAGTGCACCGAACAGGATCGATCTTTTGGTCTGCAGTGAGTTCATGCCAACGGCCTAACACTGGAAATAAGCCGCGTGCCGTAGGCACGTCGGCTTAATTGACTGGTTAGGCCGGGATGGCCCAACGAAGATGGCGCGCCGAACTAATACGTCGACGACCGTGTTGTCTGGTGCTGCGTCCGATACAGGGCCTGCCACGTTGACCATTCGATGAGGTGACACAGCCAAGTGTCAGCCGGCGATGTGGTGGATGCAAACGCGGCTCCAACACCAAGCCAATGCCAGCCGCCTAACGCTTGAATTAAGCCGCCCGCCGCTGGCGTAGCCAGTGGACGGTCGGCTTGGATGAATTGTTAGGGCGCGGCCACGCCACCACCTATCTGAGTTGAACTGTTCGGGAATGAGGTCATCGCCTCCTGGGTCTGAGTAGCCACGCTCAGCGAGTTCTTTGTACCACTCGGACGGTAGCGAAGACGGAAGGTCCTTGCCGCACCAAGGGCAAAACCGCAGGACGGTCGACGTGTAGCCATCGTATGAAACCGGGGGGACGTCGGAACCTGGATCCATTGCTCTTCATCCATTGCCCTTCGGATCAGACTATCCCTAGAGAAATAGGATCAGAAGCCGGGGTTGGGGCCGAATTTGACATTCTGGCACGCGAGCGATGGGAAGCCGATATAGAATTCTTCGCTGGTTTCACCTAACGACTTGCACATCGGCATGGATGAATCGGTCTTCTTGCTTGTGATCGTTAGTTTCCATGCTGCGTGGGCACCAGCACTTGCCAGCGTGTAGCTGCTGACGATGCCGCATAGCACGGACGGGGGCGATACTGCAATCCAAGTGTTGTCAGCGGTCTTACGAAACTTGACCTCCTGGCCGTCTGATGAGACGCCAAGTACACATTGCTCTGGGCCGCCACCAAGCACCTTGCGCTGGAGCTCGTCTCCCTTGACCAAATTGATCCTCGCGAGCCGGCAACCGAACTCGTCGTCCTCGCGTGTGCCATCGCAGAGCCCGATGATCTGCGACACCGAATTGGTGTCTTCCTTTAGCACTGAAAAGCGTATTGGCCTTGCGGCGGGCGGCCCTGCATATGCCATTCCCACAGTGAGGAACGCCGTCAACAGCATAATCGCGGTGAGCTTCATCGTGGCCCGTCTTCCCTGGAGCTTAAGCCGAGTTGCGAAGCAACTTCGGCTTGACTGAGTTGTTAGGCAGTAAGTGGCCCCAAAGGTTGGATTGTGCAACCCTGCTCCCCAGCACTGCCGCCTGGACCAAGTGTGCCACAGCCTGCGGGATGGAGCTTGCCCAGCGACGCACCGATGCGTGCTGCCACCGAATCCAAGTGCAACGAGCGTAGCGTGGGAATGACGGGTAAGGGCAAAGCACCGAACTTACTGCAACCAGCAACGGTAACAGCGACTTGCCGGAACCGACCGCCGGCATGCCAGCCAACCGACGAAGCCCGACCCACCAGCTGATTTGCTCCACCACCGCCTAACGCCTGAATTAAGCCGCGCCGCGAAGTGGCGTCGGCTTGAATGAACTGTTAGGTGCCATACTGGAGCACTTTACGGCTCAATGTCCACGTTTAGCTCGGCGCGCTGATTGAGCGAGTTCTCCTCCCGTTTGCCAGCGATCGGGCGAGTGGACCCGTACTCGGTTAGAGCAATGACACAAAGCGGATCCACGCCAGCGGCTAGCAGGAACATGTATAGGAGAAGCGCTCGACGTTGGGCGAGATAGCGGCACTCTTGCCCGGAACACTCATACTGATCAGTATGGCCCGCAATCTCGAACCTGACGTCCGGGTGGCGCTTGATTAGCTCGACAGAGCGATTCAAGTTGGCAATTTGGTCTGCCCCAGTTGCAGCCTCGTCGATCGTCTCACCCTTGATGGGATGGCCGGCCTTGAAGAAAGCACCATACAGGTCGAGTGAAGAACTGCATGCAGCGCCGGAATATCCACCGAGCAGAGCTGTCGATAGCAGGATTGAGAGGAGCTTGGACATGTCACCTAACGCTGGAAATAAGCCGCGTGCCGTAGGCACGTCGGCTTGATTGACTGGTTAGGCCAGGATGGCCCAACGAAGGTGGGGCGCCGGAACGAGGTGCCGACGACCGTATTGTCTGGTGCTGCGTCCGATGCAGGGCTTGCCACGTTGACCATCCGTTGAGGTGACCTGCCAAGTGTCAGGCGGCGCGGTGGTTGGTGCAACCGGAAGCGCCAAGCCAAAGAAGAAGCCACACGCCTAACGCTTGAGACAAGCCGCATGCCGTAGGCATGTCGGCTTGATTGAATTGTTAGGCCGCGGCGCGCCGGAACTCAATGACATAGTTCTCTCCGGATACGTCAGCGACCCTCCCCACGAGATCGTCCCGCACGGCAAAGGTCTTGGGAATCTTGCTCCCATCTTCGCCGCGCTGTACACGATCCGGCTCCAGTGCGCGAGCAAGCACTAAGCGGACCACAGCGCCAGTGTCAAAGGCACGAACGACGTTGGTGCGAAATTCCGTATTGCCGGGACCTGACCAGCGATCAAAGCGGTCGCCGAATGCCAAGATGTTTGGCCCGTAGCCTTTGATGTGGTGATGATTCCAGAGGCTCACTACCAACGTGTCGTCATCGACCCACGAGCTCACGGACCAGTTGACGTTCTTGAGTGTGGCCCCGTAACGCCGGAATGCTTCAGAGATACCAAGCTTCATAAGCAGCCTAACACCTGAGTTAAGCCGCGCCGAGAAGCGGCGTCGGCTTGAATGAATTGTTAGGGCGCACCCGCTGCTTCACCCCTGATGGATATCTATCACGTGCCGAGGCTGGAACCATAGCTCCATGCCAGCCTGCAGCCGGTCTGTGCAGTGCGGGTCGTTATCTAGCGCGCCCCGGTACCAGCCCGCCTGGCACTCCAAGACCTCTACCCACATGCGCTCGCCGTGCTCGACCTTCTCGCCGGACGCGTCAGGGCCCAGGATGTAGAACCGGAGCTTAGCTATGTCGCCGGGTGCGAGCCCACGGCGGGCTTCTGCATGCGGGATCCAGAACGACTCCGGGCTCTCGGCATGGGCCTCTTCGCCGTCCGATAGCCACCAGCCGTCGTGTTCTCTTGTAGCGAGTCGCGGTGTGCTCACCTGGGCGCCCTAACGCCTGAATTAAGCCGCGCCGCGAAGCGGCGTCGGCTTGAATGAATTGTTAGGCGCCAAGCCCGGGTTCTCCGCGGTAGGGCGCCAAAAGAAGGTTGTGCACGTTGTTCAAGCGAGTCAGAAGGCCAGAAATTGAACTACTACGGGTTGATAGTTGTTTGGACAGCGCCTGAAGTTCCTCCGAACTGCACGGCTGTCGCCGGAACATGACCAGCGAAGCCTGATGGGCAACATAGTCTCGATGAGGAATCTCGGCTTGGAGATCTTTGACAAGCTGAGAGTCTGAGCATGTCTTTGCGAAGACCTTCAGGAGTGTGCCAAGCGCTGCGTTGTCATAGTCGCTGCCCGTGAAGCCGAAGTGTAAGTCGCGACCCAAGCGATGCTTGGCGATGTTGAAGTAGTTACGCAAGTAAGTCTTTAGCAGTGCCTCGATAAGCTGGTAGCCGCCAAGCGTCAAGTTGGCGATCTCTTGATAGCTCTTTACTTCAAAATCCCGATCTGCGTCCATGGCGCCTAATGCTTGAATTAAGCCGCGCCGCGAAGCGACGTCGGCTTGAATGAGTTGTTAGGCCGACGACGGACGCGACCAGAGTAGAGATTGAATGTATGCCGAACTGGAGCCATCCCAGCCGCAGATGGCACATTGCCCTGAAATGAACTCATGTGGACACTTTGGAGTGCCATACAGGATATGAGCGCACTCTGGACAAAGCGATGACATGCTTGAAGCCGTTGCGATGTATCGGCTCCCGCATTCATCGCACTTCCCAGAAGTTCTTTCCATTGCGGCCTAACTACTATTTGGACGGCCCAAAAGCGGTGATGCCCCAAGTATCAACCAACGCCAGACGTCTGCAAAGCGGGAAATTCCCGCCCTGCATCAATGACTTGCCTGATTTTGGCCGGGGCTCCGTGCGCCAATGCTGGCTACGTTATCCGACGTTCGAACTGTCGTGTGAGTTACACCCGTGACGATGAAGGCGTAACGGCGCATCAACCGCCGAGGTTGCTGGAGGAAATGCCTCACCCCTCCAACATCGCCTTGTCCCGCACCGCCCCCTTGTCCGCACTGGTCGCCAGCAACGCGTAGGCCTTCAACGCCGTACTGACCTTGCGCGGGCGCGGCTCCGCTGGCTTCCAGCCACGGGCGTCCTGGTCGGCGCGGCGCGTGGCCAGTTCCGCGTCGGAGACCAGCAGGTCGATGCGGCGCTGGGGGATGTCGATGCGGATGCGGTCGCCGTCGCGGACTAGGCCGATGGCGCCGCCCGCCGCCGCTTCCGGCGAGGCGTGGCCGATCGACAGGCCGGAGGTGCCGCCGGAGAAGCGGCCGTCGGTGAGCAGGGCGCATTGCTTGCCCAGGCCCTTGGACTTCAGGTACGAGGTCGGGTACAGCATCTCCTGCATGCCGGGGCCGCCCTTGGGGCCTTCGTAGCGGATCACCACGACGTCGCCGGCCTGCACCTCGTCGGCGAGGATGCCCTTCACCGCGGCGTCCTGGCTTTCGAACACCTTGGCGTTGCCCTCGAACACGTGGATGGATTCGTCCACGCCGGCGGTCTTCACCACGCAGCCGTCCTCGGCGATGTTGCCGTATAGCACCGCCAGGCCGCCCTCCTGCGAGTAGGCGTGGGCGACGTCGCGGATGCAGCCGCTGGCGCGGTCGGCGTCCAGGCTCGGCCAGCGCGTGGCCTGGCTGAAGGCGACCTGGGTGGGGATGCCGGCCGGCCCGGCCTGGTAGAACGTCTGCACCGCGGGGTCGTCGCTCTCGGTGATGTCCCACTGCGCGATGGCGTCGGCCAGGGTGCGGCTGTGCACGGTGGCCTGGTCGGTGTGCAGCAGGCCGCCGCGCGCCAGTTCGCCGAGGATGGCGACGATGCCGCCGGCGCGGTGCACGTCCTCGATGTGGTACTTCTGCGTGTTCGGCGCCACCTTGCACAGCTGCGGCACGCGCTTGGACAGGCGGTCGATGTCGCGCAGGGTGAACGGCACCTCGGCTTCCTGCGCGGCGGCGAGCAGGTGCAGGATGGTGTTGGTGGAGCCGCCCATCGCGATGTCCAGGGTCATCGCGTTCTCGAACGCCTCGAAGGTGGCGATGCCGCGCGGCAGCGCGCGCGGGTCTTCGGCGCCGTACCAGCGGTGGCACAGTTCCACCGCGGTGCGGCCGGCCTTGAGGAACAGTTGCTCGCGGTCGGCGTGGGTTGCGACCACGGTGCCGTTGCCGGGCAGGGCCAGGCCCAGCGCTTCGGTCAGGCAGTTCATCGAGTTGGCGGTGAACATGCCCGAGCAGGAGCCGCAGGTGGGGCAGGCGCTGCGCTCGAACGCGGCGACCTTCTCGTCGGAGGCGGTGGGATCGGCGGCGATCACCATCGCGTCGATCAGGTCCAGGTTGTGGTCGGCGAGCTTGGTCTTGCCGGCTTCCATCGGCCCGCCGGAGACGAACACGGTGGGGATGTTGAGGCGCAGGGCGGCCATCAGCATGCCGGGGGTGATCTTGTCGCAGTTGGAGATGCACACCAGCGCGTCGGCGCAGTGCGCGTTGACCATGTACTCCACCGAGTCGGCGATGATCTCGCGGCTCGGCAGCGAGTACAGCATGCCGTCGTGGCCCATGGCGATGCCGTCGTCCACGGCGATGGTGTCGAACTCCTTGGCCACGCCGCCGACGCGCTCGATCTCGCGCGCGACCAGTTGCCCGAGATCCTTCAGGTGCACGTGGCCGGGCACGAACTGGGTGAAGGAATTGGCGATGGCGATGATCGGCTTGTGGAAGTCGGCGTCCTGCATGCCGGTGGCGCGCCACAGCGCGCGGGCGCCGGCCATGTTGCGGCCGTGGGTGGAGGTCTTGGAGCGATAGTCGGGCATGGGAGCAGCGAACGAGCGGGCGGGGAGGCTGGCGATGGTGGCGCGATCGGATCGTTGCTGCTGCAACCGTCCTGGACGCCCACCGGTGGGCCGACCACGTTAGCACGCAGGCTGGCGCCGCCGCGCGCCGCCCGGGAGTGCGGAGCGGGTCGCAGACCTGCCTGCCTGCGCTTGGCAGACTGCGGTGGCCGGTGCGTCAGGGGGCGTAGGCCCGGCTCGCCCATCATGACCACAGGAGGTGTCCATGCTCCGGCATGTGCGTTCGTCGTCTTCCGCTGTTTCCTCCCCCATCCCGTCCCTTGTGTCCACCCCTGCCGATCCGGGCCGCCGCAGCGTGCTGCGCGCCGGTGTCGGCATCGCCGCCGGCGCCGCGCTCTGGGGCCTTGGCGGCCAGGCCCGCGCCGCGGGCACGTTGCCGTTCGCCGGCCTCAACCTGTCCGGATTGGCGTCCAACAACTTCGTCGACAACGCCGTCATCGACCGGCACTACCGCGACATCAGCGACCAGCACATCGCCGCCGCCGGCGCCTGCCCGCTGTTCCGCCTGCCCACCACCGCCGCACGCTTCAGTACCGGCCAGGGCATGCCGCTCAACGCCACGTATTGCGACCAAGTCGAGAAAGTGCTGAACCGGCTCGCGCAGCGCGGCAAGGTGGCGATCCTGGAGTTGCACGACTACATGCGCCTGCCGATCAAGGTCGCGAGCAAGTCCGGTTACCGGCGCGATGGCGCCGGCCAGCTGATCGGGCCGGACGGCCGCGCGGTCGCCGATCCGGCCGACCAATCGGTGTGGAACGGGACCTACCGCAGAGGCAATTTCCTGTACCTGGCCTACTTCGATCCTGCCGACAACCTGCTCAAGCTCTACGAATATCGCGTGATCGGCACGCCGGGCTGCACGCTGTACAACGCTGCCGGCCTACCGGATCTGTGGAGCCGCATCGTGCAGCGTTTCCGCTCGCATCCGGCGATCTTCGGCTGGGGCCTGATGAACGAGCCCTACCAGGGACCGGAGCGCTATGCCGACGGCAGCACGCTGGTGATGGCCGACCACTGGCTGCGCACCGCCACCGCCACCGCGGCGCGCATCTTCGATTTCGACCGATCGCATTACGTGTTCGTTTGCGGCAACGAATACGCCAGCGCCCGCCGGTGGAAAGAGGCGTCCAACAATCTGGACACGATTCCCGACCCGTACGACCGCATCGTCTACGAGGCGCACAACTATCTGGACGACGAGGGCCGCGGAGGCGGTGCTTGGACCAATCGCAATGAAAACGTTGCGCCGGACACCGGCATCGAGATGGTCAAGCCATTCATCGACTGGCTGGGATACCGAGGCAAGCGCGGCTTTCTCGGCGAGCACGGCTATCCGGCCGGCAATGCCAGCGCGGAATTGGCGACAAAGCGCATGCTCGCGCACCTGCAGGCCAACAACATCCCCAGCACGCAGTGGTGCTTCGGCCCCGGTTGGCCGGACAACGACGTGCTGGGCATGAGCCGCGACGTCGGCATGGACATCCAGGTCAAGTCCAATATCGCCGCGGTGCAGCCGTACTTCGATGCGCGCCTGTCCAGCTACGTGCCGCCGCCGCCGAAGAGCTGACGCGTCGCGCGTGCGTCCGCGGTGATGCCCAACCGCCGGCCGCGGGTTTCCGCGGCCGGCGGAACCGGGCATCATCGTGGTTGGACTCAGGAAGACGTTGCCATGAAAAGGTCGAAGACGACCGCCTTGTTGCTGATGAGCGCTGCGCCGCTGCTGTTCACCGCCTGCGGGCGCGAGCCAGAGGCCAAGGCCCAGGAAGGCCTGTACACCTCGGTGGACGCCTGCGTGGCGCAGACCCACGACATCGCGACCTGCCGCGAGGCCTTCGCGCAGGCGCAGAAGCAGGCGGCCGAGCAGGGGCCCAAGTACGCCAGCCGCGAGCAGTGCGCGCAGGACTATGCGCAGGATCGCTGCGTGGAGCAGCGCGACAGCCACGGCCATTCCTTCATCGGGCCGATGATGACCGGCTTCTTCCTGTCGCAGATGCTCAACAACAACCGCGCTGCCGGGTTCAATGCCGCGCCCGCCTACCAGGACCGGCAGAACCAGTGGCAGCGGCCGGCGTCCTATTCCGGCGGTGCCGGTGCGGCGGCCGCCAGCGGCACGATGCTGCGCGGCAACCAGACCATGACCCATATCGGCGCCACGCCGAACCGGGCGGTCACCGTCAGCCGCGGCGGTTTCGGCGAATCCGCCGGTGGGCGCGGCTTCGGTAGTTGAGTCCGGCTTTTCCCTCATCGCACGAGACCCCGCATGAAACGCATCGCGATCGTCGAGCGCGGCGACTGGCGCGCCCAGGCCGCGGAGTACGGTTTCCGCTTCCACACCATCGACGGCCAGCGCTACTGGGACGAACGCGCCTACTACGCGTTCAACCTGCGCCAGATCGAGCGCGATCTGGAAGATCCCAGCGCCGAACTGCACGCGATGGCGATGGGCCTGCTCGACGAGATCGTCGCCAGCGAGGCGCTGATGCAGCGGCTGGCGATCCCGCCGGCGTTCCGCGACTGGATCGCCGACAGCTGGCGGCGCCGCGAGCCGCATCTGTACGGGCGCCTGGACCTGGCCTACGACGGCCGCGGCCCGGCCAAGCTCTACGAACTCAACTACGACACGCCGACCTCGCTGTTCGAGTCGGCGTTCTTCCAGTGGCAGTGGCTGGAGGACCAGCGCGCGCAGGGCCGCCTGCCGGATGACGCCGACCAGTTCAACTCCATCCACGAAGCCTTGCTGGAGCGCTTCGCCGCGCTCGCCGGCGGGCTGCCGCCGCCGCTGTACTTCGCCGCGGTGCGCGATTCGGAAGAGGACCAGGGCACGGTCGCCTATCTGCGCGACTGCGCCGCGCAGGCCGGCGTCGGCGGCGAGCTGATCGCGATCGAGGACATCGGCCTGTCCAGCGACGGCCGCTATACCGATCTGGACGATACGGTGATCGGCGCGCTGTTCAAGCTGTATCCGCTGGAGGACATGTTCGCCGAGCGTTTCGGCCAGGCGCTGCCGGGATCGGGCCTGCGCCTGCTGGAGCCGCCGTGGAAGGCGCTGCTCAGCAACAAGGGCATCCTGCCGCTGCTGTGGGAGCGCCATCGCGGCCATCCAAACCTGCTGCCGGCCGCATTCGACGACGGCAGCGCATTGCTGCCGGGTTGGGTGCGCAAGCCGCTGCATTCGCGCGAGGGCGCCAACATCGTGCTGCACCTGGACGATGGCCGCGTGCTGGAGAGCGACGGCCCCTATGCCGGGCCCTACATCCGCCAGCAGGCGCATCCGCTGCCTGCGTTCGAGGGCCGCTACCCGATGGTCGGCAGCTGGATCGTCGGCGACCGCGCCTGCGGCATCGGCATTCGCGAGGACGATGGCCCGATCACCCGCGACAGCGCGCGGTTCCTGCCGCACGCCATCGTCGAGGACGCGCGGCCGGGTGTGCTGTATGCGTGAGTCGGTGTCGCGCGCCGACGCAGCGTCGCCTGAAGCGCCGCGTCGGCATCGCAACGACGGAACACCCTTGGCTGCCTATGCGGACCAGGTGGCGGTGCGCTGCCATCGCTGTGGCGCGCCGGGGTGGGTGCTGGCGCAGTGGGAGCCGTATCGCTGGCAGGCGCGATTCCGTTGTGGGCAGTGCGCTACTGGGCTGGACAGCGACGCCGACGACTGGGTGGGAGCCGTGCAATTGGAAGGCCATCGCGCCTGCGGCCATTGCGGACACAAGTGGGTGCGGGTCCGTGCGACGTCGACCGGTGCAACCCCGGTGTCCGCGAACTTGCCCGGGCGTTGCGCGCATTGCGGGAAAAGCAGCGCGGTGGCCGTCACCACATACCGCGTGCGCGACGGCTCGCCCCACGATCCGCATTTCGGCATGCCGCTGGCGCTGGTCGCACCGACCCGCGCTGGCCTGCTGTGGGCCTACAACCCGCGCCATCTGCAGGAGTTGCAGGACTACGTGGCGGCGACGCTGCGCGAACGCCGCGGCCTGTTCGGGCGCTCGATGTTGGCGCGGTTGCCGGCGTGGATGAAGCTGGCGCGGCATCGGCCGCTGATGCTGCGCACCTTGCAGCGTCTGCAGCAGGCCAGTGCGCAGCTGCCGTCGGTGCCTGCGGCGGCAACGTAGCGGCGGCGTCTGCGGTTTCATTCTTCGCCGTGAATGCGGCCGGCGCAGTCGCGCCACGCGCGACGCATGCGAAATGTCTACGATGTGATACCCGTCACGATTGACCGGGCTTGCCCGTCTGACGAAGATCGACATCGGGGAGTGCTGCGGGGGCCGGCATGTCTGCATCTCGTATTCGCGCCAGAGTGCTGGTGCTGCTGGCGTGCGTTGCAGCCAACTGCAGTGCGTGCGCGGTGGTGACGGTCTCCACCGCGCGCGAGGACGTGGTCGTGCGTGGCCTGTTCGGCGCACGCGTCGCCACGACGGGATTGGCCCCTGTGGCGATCCGTTCGCGCGGGCTGGGAATTTCGCAGACCCCGCGCGCGTGGACGCTGGGCTGGCACGCCGAAACCGCGATCTATGTTCCCCCGGATGCGGATGCGTGCCGCATCGTGCTGATGTCCAATACCGAAGCCGAGGTCCGCCGCCTGCTTGCGATCCTGCAGGCCGGCGGTGGCGATCTGTCTCAGCTCTGCATCGCATCACAGGAGGTGTCACGATGAAAACGTCTCTGGCTTGTTTCTCTGTTCTGCTGTTGGGCGGCTGCGCACATTTGGAGCAGGCGCCGTTGGTCTACGCGTCGAAGACGAGCTTCGGTGTCGATGTTTCCACGGCATCCACCGAAAACCCAGGCATTTCGATGAACCTGGGCTACAAGCAGGTGGATGCGGCCTATGTGCCGGTGGCGGTGGCGAGAAAGTGCAACGACGGCGTTGCCGGTGCCGACTGCAGCAAAAAGGGCTACGAGCTGCTGGTGATCTCCGGCGTCGCCAGAGAGGGCGATTCGGACGCCGACGGGACCAGCGAAGATGCGCGGATCGAAGCGGCCAAGAAGGCATCGACTGACTATGCGAGGGCGCTGTCGGAGGAGACGCTGGCGAAGCAGGCGATGATCGAGGCCGATAGCAAGCTCAAGCAACTGCGCGACAGCTACAGCGCAGCCGCCAAGCGGCAAAGCGCATACGATCAAGCGAAGCTGAAATGGGCGTCGCTGCAGGCAGCGGCGGCGAGCCCGGGCACGGTCGAAGAGGCGGACGTGATCGCCGCGAAGAGCGCCATGGACGCGCTCGCGCCCACTGCCGAAGATCAGGCGATTCTCGCGGGCTTCGCTCAGAGCGAGAACGACCTGCGGCAGAACGCCGCCGCCGTGGCGTCCGAGTACGCCAGCAAGCAAAAAGCGTCGGAGTTGCAGGAAGCCATTCTCAAGTCCGCCAATGCGAAGATCGCGCGCAGCAATCTGGGCGACTCCTATTCCGTCTTTGGCAGCTTCGATGGCACGAGCACCGTCAATGGCAAGGGCTCGGCGTCGATCGGGTTGGGCAAGATGTTCTCGACCGGCGTGGCTGCGCAACGGTTGGCGAGCGGCATATCGACCATGGCCTGCTATGACCTGATCAAGAGCAAGGCACCTGCCGCCGTCGCCGCGGCGGAACTGGAGAAGCTGTTGCAGCACTGCCAGTGAGTGCCGTGGTTTGCGCGGCCGAGCGGTGCGGCGGCGCCGCCAGGTGCTACAGCAACCCGTCGCGCTTCACCGCCAGGTAGCGCTCGATCAGTGCGGCGGGCAACTCTTCGCCGGTGACGTCGAGCACCATCACGCCGTGGCTGCGCAGTGCGTCATGCGCAGCGCTGCGTTGTTGCAGGTAGCGCGCCACCGCGCCGGCCTGCACCGCTTGCGGCAGCTCGTGTGCGTCCTCCGCCAGCGCCTGGTCCAGTTCGCGCTCGCGCAGGCTGGCCACGCACACCAGGTGGCGGCGCTGCAGCAGGCGTACGGCGGCCAGCAGGTCTTCGATGTCCTCGTCGCGCACGTTGCTGACCAGCATCACCAGCGCGCGGCGGCGCTGGCGCAGCGACAGTTCGGTGGCCGCGGTCAGGTAATCGGTGGCCACCGGCTGCGGCTGCAGGTCGTAGCTGGCGCGCAGCAGCACGTCGACGGTGGCCATGCCGCGCTGCGGCGCCACCCAGCGCGCGTCGCCGCCGCTGGCCATCATGCCGACTGCGTCGCCCTGGCGCAGTGCCAGGTACGACACCACCAGCGCGGCGTTGAGCACATGGTCGAAGTGCGACAGGCCACGCTCGCTGGCCAGCATGCGCCGCCCGGTGTCGATCAGCATCAGCAACTGCTGGTTCTTCTCGTCCTGGTACTCGCGCGAGATCAGCTTGCGCGCGCGCGAGGTCGCCTTCCAGTCGATCTGGCGCAGGCTGTCGCCGACGCGGTACTCACGCATCTGGTGGAAGTCGGTGCCTTCGCCGCGGCGCCGCTTCAGGTGCGCGCCGACCAGGCGCGAGGCCTGTTCGGCGCTGAACAGGGCGAAGCGGGTCAGCGGCGCGAAGTTCGGATACACGCGCACGGTCTGTGCGGACCCGGCCAGACGCTGCTGCCACCACAGGCGCCAGGGCGCATGCAGGCGCAGGTGGGTGCCGTCGAAGACGAAGCGGCCGCGCGCGGTCGGACGCAGTTGGTAGCGCACCTGGGTCTGATGCGCGGCGGGCAGGGTCATGCGCTGCGGCAGGCCCTGCAGCTCCCAGCCACTGGGCACCAGGTCGAACAGGTCCACGCGCTGGCGCTGCGCGCTGTCCAAGTGCAGCACCACGTCGCGCTGTACACCCAGCGGCAGCGCTTCGGGCAGCTCGCGGCGCACCTGCGGCGTCGGCCGCCGCCACAGCCGCCATGCATCCAGCGCAGCGACCAGCGCGATGCCCGCTGCGACCGCCTGCCAGCTCCACAGCGGCAGCCAGCCCAGCGCCACGGCCAGGCCGTACAGCGCCCACAGCGCGAGCAGGGCCAGCAGGAGCGGGGCGGGTCTCATCGCTGTCTCTTTTACACATTTGGCGCCGCCGGCGGGCTAACGCGTCTCGTTCTCTGCTCTGCCCTCGCTCCCTCTAGATGCCATGCCGATCACGCTGTTCGAGGCACGCGCCTATGCTTGTGCGTAGACGGATACGTGCGCGTCGCAGCACCGTACCGTTAA
>NZ_NKUH01000094.1:0-21555 GCF_009192895.1 Xanthomonas sp. LMG 12460
GCAGGTCATCGCCATCCCGCTCTTTCCGCTGACCCTGCTCTACGGCCTGATCCGCTGGGCCAGTTTCCACATCAAGAGCAAGCCCGTATGGCCGCCTGAAGTGCTGGCCAGCGTGGGCGGCGCCCCCTTGCGCGGCAGCGCGCTGGACGCTTGGCGCCATGTCGTGCCGGACCGCGCAGCAGGGGTTGCCTCGCGGCTGCCTGCGAGCGCGTCAGCCTCGGGCGCGACACGCTCAGCGTGAATAAGTCAGGCTTAAAAAAACCAGCGAAGCGGTTCGGAGTCGCCGATATCGGTCACGACGACCACCTAGAGGAGATGCGGCACGAGGACGAGATCGACGCGGGCCACATCGCACTCAAGTGGTGCGAAGGTCGGGGGCAGGCGCCGGTACTGCGCCAAGCACCTGTTGGCGGCCTGCGAGCATTCGGCGACTACGGAAGAACCCGTTGTGCTGACTGTCGATTAAAGCCATGTAGTTCCGCCACCGTGGATGAGAAGTCACTCAATCCGGAGTAACTTGCAGATCGACACAAATCGCCATCGGGTCAGAGTTGCGTTTCGTCAACGGGCTGATTCGCGGTTTTCCTCAGCTCTTGCAAATGAGCAAACCCTGCCGCTTCCGCGAACTGCGGCAGCTTCCAGATCGCCCCATTGACGCCCCAGGTGCCATCGGCGACCTCATGCAGGATCACCGAGGTGGCAAGCCGGCGGCTGTCGTGTGCCGGCAGCGATCGATGAAACGCCTGGTGCAGCGTCTGTACGTACAGTGCTCGTGCTGCGTCGTCCAGAACGCCGGCGGGCAGATAGACCAGGGCTACGCAGGGCAGCATCTGCGCCGTGACGTCGGCACCGCCACAGGTCCACGCCCCAGCCTCGATTTCCTCGATAAGCACCCAGCACAGCATGCGCTTGCGCGGTTCTGCTGGAATCTGCTCGGCCAGTGCGGCCGCATCGGTGATGCTGCGCACGAGCGCTGCGCGTGCTTCGCCGGGGTAGGAGTCCTTGGGAATGCGGACGAGGATGTTGGGCATGGTGGTTCCTTGCAACTGTTTGGACACCGCCATTGCACCCTGACGGTCGCTAAACTACGAGTGTCCATTTAGACATCTTTCCAGCGAAATCAGCCATGCAGGACTTCACCATTCTCGTCATGCCCGGCGCTTATGCGGCCAGCGTTGCACTCACGCAGAACATGCTCGAGGCTGCAGCGGCATTGGCGCCGCGCTGCAAGCTGCCACCTCCGAGGTGGCGCGTCGTGTCACCCGATGGCGGGACGGTGGCGCTCTCAGGCGGGATGAACATTGGCACCGTGCGACTGCCTGCGCGTGCGCCTGCCGACACGTCCACCTGGATCGTGCCGGGGCTCGGCGTGGACGGCCCTTGCGATGTGGCATCCCGCTTGTGCAGTCCGTCTGCCCAAAAGGCTGCTGTGCGCTTGGCGCGGCATGTTGCCGTTGGCGGCACGGTGGCCGCTTCGTGTTCTGCTGTCTTTCTTCTGCAGGCCGCAGGCCTACTACGAGGGCGCCGCGCCACGACATCGTGGTGGCTGGCATCCGAGCTGCGCAGACTCCAGCCCGATTGCAAGGTGGACGCCGATCACATGGTGATCCGCGACGGCCCAGTGGTGACCGCGGGTGCGGCGTTCGGACAGATGGACCTCATGCTGCACCTGATCCGGGTGCGCTTTTCGGCCGCCTTGGCAGACGCAGTGGGCAAGGTGCTCCTGGTCGATGCCCGACAAGCACAATCGCGATTCATGGTGCCATCCATGCTGTCGGGCGGAAACGAACTGATCGGACGCCTGACCGAGTTCATCGAAATGGCGCTGCCCCATCCGCCCAGCGTCAGCGGGTTGGCGGATGCGTTTGCCATGTCGCAACGCACGCTGGCGCGGCATGTGCGCTCCGCAACCGGCCAGAGCCCGCTGTCGTTGATTCAGGCCGTTCGCCTGAACCGGGCACGGCTGCTGATCGAGAACAGCCGGATGCCCGTGGAGCAGGTGGCGCAAGAGGTGGGGTACCTCGATGCGACTGCACTGCGGCGCTTGATGCGTCGAGCGGCCGGCGCCAATCCAAGCGCCTTCCGCGCTGGCGCCACTTGGCTATGACCATCGCGACATGTTCCGACCTGGATTGGATGCAGAAGAGGCACACGTGACGACGAAGCTCGACGATCTCAAAACCCAACTCGCCCGCCCGGGTGTCATCCTGGAGATCGGCGGATTCCGGCCGCCCGACGATCCACTGGCGAGTTGGTTCGGCCGCGTGAACGTCTGCGCGCCGGACGAGACATGGCCGGAGACGGCGGGACGGCCGATGCATGCGCTCTGTCAGATCAACGTCAGCGACCTGCCGCTGCGGCCGGCCCGCCTCGCGGATATCACACTGATTACGGTGTTCATCGGTCCCGATACGCTCCCGGTCGATACGCCCAACGGGGAAGGGTGGTGTCTGCGGGCCTACAAGCGGCTCGATGGACTGGTCCCGCTGGCGCCACGTCACACCGATTCGCCCATCAGCGCATTTCCGATGCGGCCGCATGTCTTTCATGACGACTACCCGTGCTGGGAGGATGCGCCGATGGATCTGCCAGCAGACATCGAAGCGCACTACCACGATCTCTTCCGGAACCTGGATGGCTTCAAGCTGGGAGGATGGCCGACGCTGATCCAGGCCGAGATCTTCTGGGCGCCCTTCAAACGCCATCCCGCGTCGCCGGAATTCGTCTTCCAGATCGACTCCACGGACAAGGGCCGCTGGATGTGGGGCGACGGCGGCGTCGGCTACTTCGGCCGCGGAACCGCGCCCGAGAAGGAGGACGAGTGGGCGCTTGCGTGGCAGTGCTATTAGACTCGCCTGCTGGAGATGGAAAAGAGGGCACAGAGTGTGCTTTGTTGACTGCGACACCCTTGAAAGTTCACTCTGACACAAGTTCTACCTTTGGCCTTGACTCATCGTGGAGCTGGCGAATTCAAAACTTCTAGGATTCGGTGTCTACCGTGATGGTGGATCGCTCAGCCTTTCCTTTAGAACAGCCGATGGCACTGAATGTGAGTTGACATTCAAAGTCAATTTGGCGCCACCAGCGTACAAGCCCAATGGCTATGTCCGAGCCCTGCTCTATGAGTACACCCTAACCAGCCGTGCAGATCCGATTACCGGCATGACCGGGTGCGGAGAAAAAGTTGAGCACCGATCCATAACGTGGCAGGAGGCAGCAATACTTTTGAAATACTTTCAACCACAAGTCTCTGTCCTTTCGACCGAGTATTCATGGGTATATCCTGAAATGGTACGTGCTGCGGACTTGAATGGACTGGCAGAATAAATCGGAAGATCTTATACGAAAAAATGGGCCTCTAATGGTCTTGCCTTGTGCGTGAAACTCCGAAAATTCACTCTTACTGCCTTCAACGCATCCGTCAGCCATAACGAGTAAGAACATGAGCGTTTCTCTTTCGCCAGCGAAAATGTATGGGCATTGGACGCATTGCGATCCCAGAGTCTGCGAGTTCCAGCATGGGACAACAATGATCTACATCGAGAACAGCGAAGAATATCCTATGGGCAGAAGTTTGGAGGATGCTCAGAAGACCATTGATGTCGTCTTTGAAGAAGTCGATTACGCGTTAGCGTACGCTTCTGCTATATCTTCCGGACAGCACCAGGATTTTTGGAAGGCCGCAAACCGCATCAGCCTTAGGCAGAGACCGCTCATAGTCTACAGTGTTCGATATCCTTTAATTGGCGATTTTCCAGTTTATGAGATATCGTGGAATCCGCATTTTGAAGTTGAATATGGACTGGCTTACTCCGATGACTGGGTTGAGGAAGTGGTGCGTGTAGAGGTTCCAGATAGTAATGATTTCATTAAAGTTAGACGTCGAGCCCCTTACCAGTACGAGTATGTGCCGTAACTTCCGGTTAAAGCGAGAGCGGCCTCGCCAGTTGGATTAATTAAGAGGGGAAAAGTCGCGGGCGCACTTTCTCTGTACTAGGATGTCTGGGAATTTCTCGTATCCGACGCCCTGAGACCACCATCGGCAAGCCACGCAACAATGCGCGTCAGCTCCTGGAGAGACCATATGAAAAAGCATCTCGCTGTGCTGCTGCTGATCGTGGGCCTGGTCTGCAGCGCGTCCGCGCTCACCCAATCCTCCAAGTCCCCATTGCTCGGAAAATGGGTACTCGATGTCGCGAGCATGCCGGCGCCGCCCGCGCAGCGGCCGAAGAGCGCCTCGCTCACCTACAGTGATGTGGGCAAGGGCAAGTGGCAGACGAATGCCGACATCGTCGGTGGTGATGGGCATGACATCCATGCCGTCGCCATTTATCCGCTAGACGGAAACGCAGCCCCAAGCAAAGGCTACCCGACGGTCGACACCACGGCCGTATGGCTGCCGGCACCCAACGTGATGGTCGCCGCGTTCTACTTGAAGGGAATGCCACGCACCACGCGCACCTACACCGTCGCCCATGACGGCAAGACGATGACCGAAACCGTGGTCTGGTTGAACATCAACGGCGAACCCGCGATCACGATGAACCGCTTCAACCGCGCGGAGCAACAATGACGTGTTGGTGGCGTTTGCCGTAGCGCTGCGCTGGCGGCTGCGGTATAAGGCCGAGCAACAATCTAGGCCACTTACGTGCCACGACGACCACCTCCAGGAAATGAGACACGAGGACGAGACTGGCGCGGACCCGTCGCACTCAAGTGGGGCGAAGGCAGGGCTGGCGCCTCTACTGCGCCAAGAACGTGTTGGCGGCCTGCGAGCACTCGGTGGTCACTGAAGAGCCGGTCGTGGTGAATGTCGACTAGGACGGGAGGCGTCGGGCACTTCCACAATCTGACAGTCCTCCGCACGAGCTCGCATCAAGGCTAAACAACATGTCAAACAGTCATCTCTCGACCCGTCATCTCGACGCGCTGAAGGAACAGCTACGGGAACTGAAGGAAGCACAACCGCCACATCCTTGGCGCGAAGTAGCGACTATTGCTGTCGCCGGTTTGCACTCCATCGGATTCGATATGGAATCCGAATATCTGCTTGTTGTTTCAAGCGTCGGCCGGGGAGTCATCGACTGTCATGCCGGGCAGAAGGTGGCACGAGACTATGAGGAGAACTACGAGCGGGAGGAATTCCTGGAGGCCAATGGCATTGGCCCACTTCAAGGAAAGAAAATTCGTACATCTGGCTTGCCGGGTGGAGGCCTACCCCTTGGTACATCCGATGGTTGGCATATTGAACTGGTAACCCTCGACTGGCCCATCAGGGAGATTATTCTCGTAGAGCCTTTTTCATCTCTCTACGGCGCCCGGTACGGAAAGCCGGCGATCTTTCATAAGATCTATGCGACGTACGAGTTGAGAGCTATTGGATTTTCGTACACGGGCAAGACGCTTGTCATTGCCACGTCAAGCGATATCGTGATCTTCTCAAGAGGTGGAAGCTGACATCCCCATTTCCTAGAAAATGAGGATATCGGCACGGATAACCTCGATCCACCAAACTCGCTGTTGGCATCGATCCATCAACATCTGCCCCCCCATGACCACATTCCAATTCCAACCCCGCTGGAAGGAAGAACTCGTCTGCACTGGCCCGGGCGGCGAGTTCGTGCTGGATTTCCCGATGGGTGTGCCCACGGTTTACGTGCCCACCGAGCATGCCTGGGCGCAGAGTGCACCTGCATGGGCGCGCGATCTGTGGCCGGTGTTCAAGGCCGAGTTGGAGGCCTGGTGCCAGGCGCGCGACGTGCAGTTCTTCCTGGATGGATCGGCCAAGTGCTACGGAACCACTGCCAAGGCCTAGGTGAACACGCTGACAGCAGGCGGATGCGCGTGGCTTGGTGTCCTGGCGCGCCATCGCAGCAAGGTCTCCAATGAGTCAGAGTGCAGAGCGCGCTGAAGCGACGAACGTCCCGCTGTATCACCTGATCACGCCGGAATCGCACGAGGTGCTCGGCCCGTGGGCGGATGCGTTTCCGGCGTATACCGTGGTGGTCGGCTATTCGAGTCTCGGTCACTTCTTTCTGCATGATCCGGCCAGCCAGGATTACGCGGTGCTGCATCCGTTCAAGGCTGCCGGCAAGTCGTATGGCGCGCATGCCTCCACCGCGGCGTTCGAGGCGGCCATCCTGCGCGATCCGGGCTTCGAGGAGTATGTGTTGCGCGGCGAACACGTGCGGGCGATCGCGGCGCGTCTTGGCCCGTTGAAGCTCGGGCAGATCTATATCCCGCAACCGTATCCGACGCTGGGCGGAACGGAAGCGCCCGAGACGTACGACAAGGGCGATGTATGGGTCTTTGCGGACCTGGTCGCGCAAAGCGTGGGGTTGTGACGCAAACTGGAATGAAGCCGCGGGAGGCGATCTTCTAGCGAGAACCCAGGCGGCATTGGATCGCCGCCTGGATCAAACGCAACGCCAGCACCGCAGAGGCCGCGCCTCAGCGCTTCGCCGTCTTGCGCCGGTACACGCCATTGAAGCTGACGTTGGCGCCGCCGCACTCCAGGTTGTCCGAGGCCACCAGCAGGTCGCCGACCAGCTGCAGGCGGACCTTGCAGTCGTCCTGGGTGAGTTCCAGCCGATTGCCATCCGGAAAGCCGCGCGCGGTCACGGCGCCAAGGTGCGGCCCACCAGGCGCTTGATCTGGGGTCGGGTTGGCGCTGGGCCAGTAGGCATCGCCGTTGGCGGTGATGGTGCCGTCGCCGTTGGCGATCAGCTGCAATTCGTTGTCGCCGTCGTGCCACTGGCCGACCCAGGCCTGCGGCTTCGGGGCTGCAGTCGCCGGCAGTGGCTGCACGCTGGACGCCGCCACCCAGCCGGCGCTGCCGCCGACCTTGTTGGGGTAGAACGCGCAGACGAAGCCGCCCTGGCGCTGCGCCAGGATCACGGTGTCGTCCTTGACCACATAGGCGCGCTGCCGGCACGCGGCCTCGCCTTTGGCCGGGCAACCGTCGTCGTCGTTGAGCAGGTACAGGCGCGGCACTGCGACCTTGGCGAGCGAGAACCCGGCCGTACTCATGGGGAAGCCGCCGTTGCGGCACATCGCCGTGTCCTCGTCCGGCGCCGCGTAGGCCAGTGCGGGAACCGCCAACAAGGCGAGCAGCCAGGTCTTGTGCATCACAGTCGCTCCAGAGGTGGGGCAATAGTGTGGTGCATGCCGGGTGAACTGGTGGCGAGCGAATCAGTAAGTGAGGACATCATGCTGCCCGCCGGACACCGTCGCCGTGGTGCGTGGCGTGGCCTCCCGTAACCCATGCGCGCCGGCCAGCCGCAGCGACGCCGAGGAACACCTCGACCAGTAAGGTGGCTGCCATCAGGCACGCCGCGGGGATACCTTGCCGCGGTCCAGATTTCAGAGGGTGGTGGAATGGCAGTGAAGTACCGGGCGGGCGATGTCTTCGCGATCCCGTCGGATGCGGGAACGTACGCGCCTGCCAAGTGCTGTGGGCGCCGCGGGGCGACTATCGCAAGGTGGTCGGCTTCTGTGTGCTGGAACAGCAGGCATCGGAACCGACGCTTGGCGCGTCGCCGACACGGCCGCTGCCGGTGCGCGATGGCGACAAGGACATCCGGTTGCTGTTCACCGGCACCCAGAAACTCAGGAGCGGCGAATGGCAGATCGTCGGCCGCGCGCCGCTGCCCGACGACGCCAGGGAGTTGCTGACCTTCCACATCGCCGGCGCCTTGCACGAAGGCGACACCTTCGTGCGGATGCTGTCGGTGGACGAGTACGCGCGCTATCCGTCGATGTCGGTGCTCGGATTCGAACTGGTGCAACGGCTGCTGAGCGAGAGCCGCTGATCGGGGGCGTGGGCCGTTGACGGCCAGTGGCCGCTCGGCGAGCATCGCATGCAGCCTCGGCGCAGGGGCGTGACCAACGCCGCACATCACTTCTGTCTGGATCAGGTGACACCATGCCCGCAAGCCTGTTGACCGAGGTCGTCCTGCGCCCGCTGGTCGAGATCGTCCTCTACGGTCTGTGCTATGTCGTCGGCATGCTCGTGGTACCGACGTTCTCGTTCGGTTACTACAGTGTCGAACCGTGGAGCAGCAAACGGCGCAGCAAATCCGGCAAGCGCAGCGCGTACCTGGCCCCACGCGTGGTCTCGGCCGACGCGGCGGCCTTCTGGGGCGGGTTTGCCCTGGTGGGCTTTGGGCTGTTGGGCTATGCGCTGTGGAGCGCGGCGGGCGCTTAACCTCGAAGCGGCTGCACCGCGCTACGCTCCCTGGCCTTGGACTGCAAAGGATTGCACCGATGCCATATTCCGGCACCTGCTTCATCACGCGACACACGCTGTCGGCGCTGCGCGATCAGATTCACCAAAGGCCCGAACTGGTGATGGTGCTCGAAGGCTTGATCGAGGTGGAAGAGGAGCACTTTCCTGATCCACCGATCTACGCTGCGCTGTCGCATCTGGCGCAATGCACGGCATGCCAGGCCTGGAGCGCGCTCTGGCTGGAGGCGCAGTTTCCCGAGAGCGGGGCGTGGCGCGAGCGCGTCGCTCGCTACTGCTGCTTCAGCATGTTCGAGGCAGTGACCAAGCCGGACAGGGTGGTGCGGATCGGGTTCGAGTTGTTCCGTGGCGAGGATCCGACCTGGTACCTCAATGACGCGATCTGTGTGCAGTTCTGTCCGTGGTGCGGGCAGCGCCTGCCCGATCGTCCGTTCGAGCCGGATCTGGAGCCAGAGCCGGAGCCAACACCATGACGCGGTGCCGCCGCCGCGTCGCGGCCGTTTCAGTGCAACCGCGACAACCGCCGCCCGCCCTGTGGATGGCGTGGCGCTGCGATCGGTCTCAGGGCGTCTCTGGGCGCGCGTGCTGTCTACGGCGGATGCGATGAGTTGTCATGCAGGCATGCTGCAATGGATCTGGCCGGTTGCGGCGATGGCGTCCGGCTCCGGTCGCCGGCGCTGCGAGCATCGAACGCACAGCGCCGCGTCCACGTGCCGCAGCGACTGCACCGGGCCGCATGACGCGCGGCGCCGCTGTCCACCTGGACCGCCGCGCGTGCGTTACCCTCCGGGACCGCCCATCCGCGCCTGCGCGCCATGACGCAGCCGCGCCGATGCGAGTGTCCGCCCCCCGATCGTTCGAGAGTCAAGCTGCCGCATGCATCCTGTCATCCATTTCCGCTCCCGCCTGCTCGAGGTGAGCGCCGAGCCGGAGAATCCCATCAATCCGATCCGCGGCAGCTCGCTGCTGGACTGGCTGCGCGTGCGTGTGGGCGAGGCCATGGTCCTGTCCGAGCCGGACCCGGAGGACTGGGGCTGGGCCTCCGAAGCGGAATGCCAGGGGCGCACCTACCTGGTCGGCGCCTACGCCGAGGAAGAGGTCGATGGCAACCATACCTGGATGCTGCAGATCGAGAAGGAGCGCTCGTTCTGGGAGCGGCTGCTCGGCCGCCATGCGATGCGCGACGACGATCCGTGCTTTGCGCGGCTGCATGCGCTGATCGCGGCGGAACCGCGGTTCACCGACGTGGTGGTGGAACGCGAATCCTGACCGCCGGTAGGGCTGCGCGACGCGATGGCGCGGACTGCAGCACACGTGCCATCGCGCTTGGGTATGCTCGGCGGTCCCTCTCCATCCGCGTGCCACCATGCCGATCCGTACCCTGTCGCTGTTCCCGTTGCTGCTGATCGGCACCTCGCCCGAGCTGATGGCGGCGCCCAGGCATTGCCTGCCGTATGGCCCGACTCAGGTCACCCTGTCCGGTATTCTGGCGCCGTCGCCCACCGACGCCGCCCCGCCTACTGTCCCGCACACGCATGCGCATCCGGACGCCGCTGCCGGTGCGGCAGCGACCCAGGAAGAGGTACTGATCCTGCCGCAGCCGCTGTGCGTGGCGGCGTCGGCGGATGGGCGCCAGCCGCGCTACGAGCAGGTGCGCCAGCTGCGGCTGGCGGTCACCGCGGACCAGGCCGCACACCTGCGCGAAGAAGGTGTCGGCCAGGTGGTGAGGGTGACCGGAACCCTGGCGCATGCGCCGATCGGGCCGGATGCACCGCCGCTGCGCTTGAGCGTGCTCGGGGTGGACAGCGACTGAAGGATGCCCTGGTGACGCGCTTTCGCTGCGATTTAGCGGCATGTGTCGTGGCCTTGTAGGAGCGGTTTCAGCCGCAACGGGCATTCCCGGTAAAGCCTGTCGCGGCCGAAGCCGCTCTACGTGGTTGGAGTTCCGGTGAAATCGGATGTCTCCTGTTACCTAGGCATCTGGTTGCTGAGGCCACGCCGGCCGCTGGCGCACGAGGCAGCGCTCGCATTGACGCCGCGCAGCCACTGGTCGAGGATCGCCATGCCGCATCTGGCGGCCCAAGGTGGCAACGATCCATGAGGGGAATGCGCGTTCTGTGTGCGATAAGTCTGTGGCTGAGCGCGTTCGCCGCCATCGCGGGCGAGTCGCCGGCGCGCACGGTCCAGACGTTCTATGCCTGGGCGATCGCGCCCAAGCACGCCGATGGCGACGTTGCGCAGGTGCGGCATCTGCTGGGGCGGGAACTGTTCGCGGCGCTGGAGGCGCAGCGCGCCTACGAGGCAGCCTGCGCCAAACTTGTGCCTGCAGACGTCAAGCCGCACATGCTCGACCAGAGCCCATTCTTCCTGTGGCCGGACCAACCGACGGCGCTGGTCTCGACGACCGCGCAAGTCGCCGGCGACACCGCGCAGGTGCGCGCCCGTCTGGCCATCGATGACCAGCAGTGGACGGATACGTTGGTGCTCGGTCGCCAGGACGATCGCTGGGTGATCCTCGACATCGCGTGGCAGGAAGGCACGCTCACCCAGCGCCTGGCCGCATTCGCCGCGCAGCGCTGCGCGCCTTGATGGCAACGACGCAGACGAGGGAAGGCGCGGTGGATGAGTTCGGTCGCCGCACCGCGTTCGACCTTGGCCTCGCTGTCTGCAACATGCGGTGAAGTGCGGACCCGCTCGGGCGATCGGGCAGCGTGTGCAGACCCAGGCATGTCCACGGCACGCACCTGGCGTGACGTGATGCGGTCACGCATCGTCGCGCCGTGGCCGCCGCGCCGTCATTGCAACGGCGGTGCAACACAGACGACATATCGTGCCGCGCTGCGCCACCGTATGGCGCATGCCGTCGCGGGCTGCTGCGCAAGCCGAACGGACTCGATTCTGCGCGCTCACAAGGATCCGACATGCTGCTCTCCTCTCTCTCCCCGCGGCCGCTGACCGCGCGCGCCGCGCCGGCCCGTACCCGCCTGGCGCAGGCCTGCGCCGCCCTGGTGCTGGCCTCGGTCGCCGCCGCCGCAGCCGCGCAGGACAGCGCGCCGTCGCTGGCCGGCAGCGAGACCCGCCCTGCCAACGCCGCCGGCACTGGCGATGCGGCGACCTCGCTGGACACCATCATCGTCACCGCCGAGCACCGCGAGCAAAACCTGCAGGAAGTGCCGGTGTCGGTGGGCGTGGTGCAGGGCGAGGCGATGCGCGACTTCACCGCTGGCGGCGACGACACCCTGCTGGCGCTGTCCGGCCGCGTGCCCAGCTTCTACGCCGAAACCACGACGGGCCGCATCTTCCCGCGCTTCTACATCCGCGGCCTGGGCAATATCGACTTCTACCTCGGTGCCTCGCAGCCGGTGTCGATCATTCAGGACGACGTGGTGCTGGAGCACGTGGTGCTGAAGTCCAACCCGGTCTACGACGTGGACCAGGTGGAAGTGCTGCGCGGCCCGCAGGGCTCGCTGTTCGGCCGCAACACCACCGCCGGCATCGTCAAGTTCGACAGCATCAAGCCCAGCGACGACTACACCGGCCGCGTCACCGCCAGCTACGGCAGCTACAACACCGTCTCGGTCGACGGCGGCATCGGCGGCCCGATCAACGACGTGCTGTCGTTCCGCGTGTCCACCCTGTACCAGCACCGCGACGACTGGGTGGACAACACCTACACCGGCCCGAGCGCCGACGGCACGGTCACCCCGAAGAAGGACGCGATGGGCGGCTACGACGACCGCAACGCGCGCCTGCAGCTGCTGCTGAAGCCGAGCGAGAACTTCTCCCTGCTCGGCTCGTTCCATACCCGCGACTACGACGGCACCTCCACGCTGTTCCTGCGCGGCGCGCTGCACAAGGGCTCGAACAAGGTCGACGTGCCGCGCGACCAGGTGGCCTACGACGAGGCCCACGACAACCCGCAGGCGTACAAGACCCATGGCGCCTCGCTGAAGGCGATCTACGACTTCGGCGGCGTCTCGCTGACCTCGATCAGCGCCTACGAGACCACCTCCGGCTACAGCCGCGGCGACACCGACGGCGGCGCCGCGGCCAACTTCCCGGTCAACGGCGTGCCCAACGGCTACGGCCAGTCGATGGGCCAGGTGCGCGACCTGGACCAGTACACCCAGGAACTGCGCCTGGCCAGCGAAGGCGACGCCCCGCTGCAGTGGCAGGCCGGCGCGTTCTACTTCGACGGCAAGGACACCACCGACTTCTACCAGCGCGCCTACTTCCTGCAGACCGCCGCGCGCAATCCCAACAACTGGGTGCGCCTGCACAACAGCAACACCTCCTGGGCCGGCTTCGGCCAGCTGACCTACAAGGTCACCGACGCGCTGACCCTGACCGCCGGCGTGCGCCAGACCCGCGACAGCAAGGAGACCAAGCTG
Organism: Xanthomonas sp. LMG 12460; assembly: GCF_009192895.1. Lineage (NCBI taxonomy): Bacteria > Pseudomonadati > Pseudomonadota > Gammaproteobacteria > Lysobacterales > Lysobacteraceae > Xanthomonas > Xanthomonas sp. LMG 12460. The sequence continues at coordinate 12,637 of NZ_NKUH01000094.1, forward strand.
CTCAAGACCGCCGACACCGCGGCCGGCGTGGTCACCTACAAGGGCCGGCGCGACGTGCGCCTGGCCGACACCCAGCCGAGCTGGGACCTGAGCGCGATGTACGAGATCAACCCGAACGTCAACGTGTACGCGAAGGTCGCCCGCGGCTTCCGCGGCCCGACCATCCAGGGCCGTTCGGCGGTGTTCAACTCCGACTTCACCACCGCCGATTCGGAAACCATCCTGTCGTGGGAAGCGGGCATCAAGAGCAACCTGTTCGACAACCACCTGCGCCTGAACGTCACCGGCTTCACCTACACCGTCGACGACATCCAGCTCAACGGCAACGACTCCAACGGCAACGGCGTGCTGTTCAACGCCGACAAGGCCAAGGCCTACGGCATGGAAGCGGATCTGGACTGGCGCCCGATCCCGAACCTGTCGCTGACCGCGGGCCTGAGCCTGCTGCACAGCGAGATCCAGGACAAGCGCGTGTATGCGCAGGTGTGCGGCCTGAACGGCGTGGTGGTGTGCACGGTGAAGGACCCGACCATCCGCATCGGCAACAACACCTTCGCCCAGATCGACGGCAACCCGCTGCCGAACGCGCCCAAGTACAACGTCAACCTGGCCGCGCGCTACGACATCCCGGTCAACGACGGCGGCGCCTTCTTCGTCGCCACCGACTGGAACAAGCAGGGCTACACCAGCTTCGTGCTGTACGACTCCACCGAGTTCACCTCCAACGGCAACTTCGAGGGCGGCCTCAAGCTGGGCTACACCGGCGACTACGGCGCATGGGAAGTGGCCGCGTTCGCCCGCAACATCACCAACGAGAAGAACCTCAAGGGCGTGATCGAGAACTACATGGCGGCCGTCTACAACGAACCGCGCATCGTCGGCGTCTCGTTCAACCTGCACTGGCACTGATCGCAGCACGTCGTAGCACCACGCCGGCAGCACCTGCCGGCGCCAGCGGGCGGGAGGGCGACAGTCCTCCCGCCCGTTTACGTTTTCGCAGCAGTAAATAGCCGGTAACTGTAGCCATGGCGATAGCCTTGCTGTTGCTGTTGCTGTTGCTGTTGCTGTTGTCGTGCTGTTGCTTGGCGTTGGCTCTTGCTTTTGCCTTGCCGGGTTCCCTTCCGAAGCGGCGGATGGACCGGGGAAAAACCCCGAAGGGGCGGCGCACAGGGACGTGCGCCGTTCGCGGCAGGGGCAGGATGCCCCTTCCGCGAATCCCCGGTGCATCCGCGGACCCGGAGCGCGCAGCGCGGAGGGCGCGTAGGCAGGGCGCGCTTGACCAGCCTTCGGCTGTGGTAAAGCGCTTCTTTTGGTTACCTTTTCTTTGCGCGAGCAAAGAAGTGCTTCTCAGCAGCCGAAGGCTGATCAAAGTAACTCGCCGCCAGGCGAAAGCCTTTGCTGTTGCTTCAAGCTTTACTGTTGGATGAGAAGAACCGTAGTAGCGAGTGGCTTCAGCCGCGACGCGCGACGCGCCAGCCTCGCGATGCCCCTGGGACGATGGCCCCCTGCATCGCGGCAGCCGCCGGTCACGGCGTCGGGACTGAAGTCCCTCCCACAACACGTCTCTGCGCGTGACGCATACGTTGGCGCGATGCCCATCCGCAGGAGCGGCTTCAGCCGCGACGGGCGTTCCCGGTAAAACCCGTCGCGGCTGAAGCAGCTCCTACGCTCCCAAGACCCCTGAGCAAACCTGCCACCCATCCCAAATCCCATGGCAGCCCCGCCCCCGCTCTGCTAAAGTCCGCGCCCAGCGCTGCCGCGTCCGGCAGCCAGGCACAGCCGCCGCCATGCCTTCAACCGTGAGTCTTTCGGGGGAAGTGGTGTATGCGCGTCGCGCGGTCCGTGTTGTCCTTCTGCGTGGTATCCGTCTTGCTGAGCTGGGCGCCGCCAACGCGCGCTGCCGGCGCCGATGCCGCGCCGCCTCCTGATCCCACCACCCTCGACCAGATCGTCGTCACCGGCGAGAAAAGCGGCCGCAGCGTGCAGGACACCACCAGCTCGGTCGCCGTTACTACCGAAGCGCGCATCGAGCAGGAGAACCTGCAGAACGCCTACGAGGTGTTCAACCGCACCGCCAACATGGCCCAGACCTACGGCGATGCCGGCTTCAGCATCCGCGGCATCCGCAACATCGACGGCGGCAGCGATGCGCCGCTGGCTACCATCTACCTGGACGGCGCCGCCCTGCCGTGGAAGGCGATCAGCTGGGCGCCGCTGAGCCTGTGGGACCTGCAGCAGGTGGAAATCCTGCGCGGCCCGCAGTCCACCCTGCAGGGCGAGAACGCCCTGGCCGGCGCGATCGTCCTGCGCACCGCCGAGCCGACCATGGACTGGCAGGGCAAGCTGCGGGTACTGGCCTCCGATCCCTCCGACCGCAGCGTGGCCGGCGCGGTCGGCGGCCCGATCGTGGCCGACGAACTGGCGTTCCGCGCCTCGGTGGAGCAGCGCAGCTTCGACGGCTACACCTGGAACCTCACCCGTCAGGCCGCCGACGACGCGCAGGTCTCGGCGATCTACCGCGGCAAGCTGCTGTGGACGCCGTCGGCGATCGCCGGGCTGAAGGTGCAACTGGGCTACACCCGCTCGCACCGCACCGGGCCGTACATGTACAGCTACGTGCGCACCGATTTGCCCGACTATTTCGGTCACCGCTACACCACCAACAACACCCCGGACCGCACCCGCAGCGACAGCGACATCGTCACCCTGCAGGCCGACTACGCGCTCTCCGACGCCTGGTCGTTGTCCTCGGTCAGCGCCTGGAACAAGGTCACCTCGTCCAGCATGTGGGACATGGACCATGGCCCGGACAACGCCGGCTACGCGCGGCGCCAGCTCGACGACACCACCGCCTCGCAGGAATTGCGCCTGCACTACGCCGGCACCGCGGTGCAGGGCCTGCTCGGCGCGTACTGGGCGCGGCACGTGGAAGACAACGACGCGCAACTGCTGAACAACGTCGCCACGCCGACCACCACCATCGCCGGGCTGCTGCGCAGCGCCGGCTTCCCGGCCGCCACCGCCAGCGCGATCGCCACCCGCTACGCGCAGGCGCTGCCGGTGATTCCGGTCGACTACGTCAGCGCCAGCCCGACCCGCTCCAGCAACCGCGCGCTGTTCGCCGACGGCCAATGGCAGGTGGGCAGCGGGTTCTCGCTGCTCGGTGGGCTGCGCTACGACCGCCAGCGCTACGCCATGGCCTCCGACACCACCGCGGCCTTCGCCGGCCGCTATCCCGATCCGGCCGCCTTCGCCGCCAGCGGCACCGCGCTGTACCGGGCCATCGTCGCGATCAACCAGGGCGTGGCCGGCATCGTGCGCTCGGCCAACGGCGAGGTGGCCTGGAACACGCGCGACTTCGACGCGCTGCTGCCCAAGCTCGGCATGCGCTACGACTGGAACCCGGACCTGTCGACCAGCCTGGTGGTGCAGCGCGGCTACCGCTCCGGCGGCTCCAGCTTCAACTCGGCGCGCAGCCAGGCTTTCCCCTATGACCCGGAATACACCTGGAACTACGAAGCCGCGCTGCGCTCGCAGTGGCTGGACCGGCGCCTGACCCTCAACGCCAATGCCTACTACATCGACTGGAAGGACAAGCAGACCACCGCCTACTTCGGCCTCAACAGCTTCGACTTCAACACCGTCAACGCCGGCCGCGCGCATCTGTACGGGGCCGAGCTGGAGGCCAGCCACCGCCCCAATGAGGCCTTCGACTGGTACGGCTCGCTGGGCTATGCGCGCACCCGCTACGACAGCTTCGCCACCATCGCCGGCGCCTCGGTCATCGACTACGCCGGCCGTGAATTCGCCTACGCGCCGCACTGGACCGCGGCGCTGGGCGCCAACTGGCGCTTCGCCGAGGGCTGGCTGGCCAACCTCAACGCCAGCTTCCGCGACCGCGTCTACACCGACATCGGTGCCGGCGCCGTGCAACTGGCCTCGCGCACCGTGGTCAACGCCAAGTTCGGCTACGAGAACCTGGACTGGAGCGCGTGGATCTTCGCCAACAACCTGCTCGACCGGAACTACGTGCAGTACCGTTGGGCCACCGATCCGGTCGCGATCCTGGGCGCGCCGCGCGTGGTCGGCATCGGCTTCGAGGCGCGCTGGTGATGCTCGCCTTTGCCACCGCCGCCTATCTGCTTGCCGCCGCGCTGGCGGCGCTGGCCTTCTACCTGGCCACCGCGCACCAGCGGCTGCGTCCGGCCTGGCATCGACACGCGCGCGCGCTGCGCGTGGCCGGCACGCTGCTGTGCGTGGCCGCATTGGGTGCGGCGATTTCGGCGCTGGGCGTGTGGGCCGGCGTCTTCGCCGCGCTGAGCGCGACGATGCTTGCGGCGGTGGCCCTGCCGTACCTGGATGCGTGGCGACAATTGCACCGAGGGGCTGGCGATGTGGGTTAGGTGGCTGGCGGCGATCGTGCTGGGCCTGCCGCTGGCGGTGGGCGTCATCGGCTTGTGCGTGCTGCTGTGGCCGGGCGACCTGCAGGTGCACACGTTGCCCTGGCTGTTGCTGGTGTTCCCGCTGTGGGTCGGCGCGATGTCGCTGGCCTTCGTGTTCCGTAGCGGCGCGCGCGCGTGGCTGTGGCTGGGCGCTGCGACCGCACTGTGCTACGTGGCGCTTTACCTGCTCAAGGCCACCCACCTCGTGCAGGTGAGCGCATGAAGGCCGCGACCCTGCGCCAGTTCCTGTCGGCGCACAGCTGGATGGGCCTGCTCGCCGGCATGGCCTTGTTCATCGCCTTCTACGCTGGGGCGATCAACGTGTTCACCCACGACCTGGAGCAGTGGCCACGCCCGGCCGCGGTGCAGGCCCCGGCGTTGCCGCCGGAGCAGGCCGCGCAGGCGCTGGCCGATGCGGTGCTGGCGCGGCATCCGGCGCTGGCCGAGTCGTACACGCTGATGCTGCCCGGCGAGGGCCGCACGCAGCCGCAGTTGTTCGCGTTCGGGCCGGCCGCGCAGCAGGCCTTCGGCGGCATGGTGCAGTTCCAGCCCGGTGCCGACGGGCAGCCGGTGCAGCTGCCGCAGCGCAGCGGCTTCGTCGCGTTCCTGTACGACCTGCACTTCACTGCCGGGCTGCCGCGCACCTTCGGCACCTACCTGTTCGGCGTGGTCTGCCTGCTGTACGGGGTGGCCCTGGTCAGCGGCGTGGTGCTGTACGCGCCGGTGCTGCTCAAGGACCTGTTCGCGCTGCGCCGCGGCCGCAACGTCAAGCGCCTGTGGCAGGACGCGCACAACGCCATCGGCATGCTGTCGCTGCCGTTCCACGTGATCTTCGCCTGGTCCGGCGCGGTGCTGACCCTGGGCGTGCTGCTGCTGGCGCCGTTCCAGTACCTGGTGTTCGACGGCAAGCTGATGCAGGTGCTGCAGCCGGACTTCGAACTGGCGCCGCACGTGCAGCCCGCGCACGTGCCTGCGCCGATGCTGCCGGTGGCCGAGCTGGTGGCACGGGCGCGCGCGGCCAATCCCGGCTTCGTGCCGGAGAGCCTGTCCTTCCACGATGCCGGCGACGCCAATGCGCAGGTGGAGCTCTACGGCCACCAGGAGCAGCGCCGGCTCAACACGCTCGGCGGCGTGGCGCTGCGCGCGGCCGACGGCAAGGTGTTGCGGGTGCTGTCGCCGCAGACCATGTCGCCGGGCGTGGCCGCGCTGCGCGGCCTGCAGACCCTGCACTTCGGCGACTACGGGCGCTGGCCGCTGCAGTGGCTGTACTTCCTGCTCGGGCTCGGCGGCGCGTTCCTGTTCTACAGCGGCAACCTGCTGTGGGTGGAAGCGCGGCGCAAGCGCCGCCAGGTCGCGCAGCCGTTGCGCACCCACGTCATGGCGCGGCTGACCACCGGCGTCTGCCTGGGCTGCGTGGCCGGGGTGTCGGCGCTGTTCGTGGCCGCGCGCCTGTTGCCGCCGGGGATGGAGCGCTGGGCGTACTACGCCGTGTTCGCGCTCGGCGTGGCCTGGGCGCTGTTGCGGCCGACCGCGCGCGGCGCCTACGAACTGCTGCTGGCCTGTGCGGTGCTGACCGCGCTGGTGCCGCTGGCCGGGTTGCGCGGCGCCGCCGGCTGGGTGGCGCCGTGGAGCAGCGGGACGCTGCTGGCCATCGACGCCTGCGCGCTGGCGCTGGCCTGGGCCTACTGGCAGATGGCGCGCGCCGCGTATCGCCGCGGGCAGGGCGGCGATCCACACAGCGTGTGGGCGTTCCCGCCGCCGCGCTGACGCTCGCCCTGCCGTGCCAAGGCGGCGCGGCAGGGCGCTGCTGTCACGCAACCGATCGTCCCAAAAGTGGACAATCACGCGCCGGTGCTTTTTCATGGTCTCGACGTGGGCACCGCAGCGTCCGCGCGAAACCGAATCGGGTGACACGATTTGATGTGACCTGATACGCACTTCGCGCCGCGTTGCCGTCGACAGGGGACTGCATGCACGAGCGTTACCAGGAGCCACACGACGCACCGCCGGGCGAGGCCTACGCGGCGCAATTGCGCAAGGGATTCGCCGCGCTGCGTTTCGATCCTCCGCTGGAACGGGCGTACCGCCACTACACCGCCGCCACGCTGGGCTTCGCGCAGCGCGTGGCGGCCTCGCTGGGCGTGTTGATCGCGCTGCTGCTGCTGGGCTGGGACGCGGTGCATTTCGGCTGGCGCGGCGGCGGCCTGCTCGGCTATGCGGTGGCGGTGCGCGTGGCGACCCTGCTGGCGCTGCTGTGGGTGGCGGCGGCGATCCATCGCGCCGACACGCACGGCCCCGGCCGCGCCGCGCTGTTGCTGCTGGTCGGCGGCACCGGGCTGGTGCTGTCGAGCATCGGCTACCCGCCGCAGGAACTGCGCTATGCGGCGGCGGTGATGACCCTGGTGATCGTGGCCGGCTTCTTCCCGTTGGGCATGGCGTTGTGGCAGAGCGTGGCGGTGGCGCTGCTGCTGTGCGCGATCAGCGCCGTGGCCGGCCATCTGCTGCTGGAGGGCGCGGCGCACGATGCCTACCTGCGCCTGCAGTGGCTGCTGTGGACCGCGGTGCCGGTCGGTGCGGCCGGCGGCTACCTGCGCGAACACTCGCGCCGCGAAGGCTTCCTGCAGCGGCGGGTACGCGACGACGAGGCCTTGCGCGACGCGCTCACCGGCCTGGGCGACCGCCGCCGCTTCGACGAACACCTGGCGGTGGCGCTGGCCGAGCGCGGGCGCCTGCAGCGCGGGCTGGCGCTGATCCTGGTCGAACTCGACGGCTTCGCCGCACTGAACCAGCGCAGCGGCGCCGGCGCCGCCGACCGCGCGGTGCTGGAGGTGGCCGAGGCCATGCAATGCCTGCTGCGGCCGCTGGACGTGGCCATGCGCATCGGCGCCGACCGCTTCGCGCTGGTGCTGTACGACGCCAGCGGCGCGCACCTGCGCCAGGTGGCGCCGGCGCTGCGCGACATGGTCGAGGTGATGGCGATCGCACAGGATGCGGCGGACGCGCAGGCGCTGACGGTCAGCGTCGGTGCGCTGCTCGCCACGCCGGAGGACACGCCGGCCACGCTGATGCAGCGCGCCGAGGCGCTGCTGGACGCCGCGCGCGCCGTCGGCAACCGCGTGGTGCTGGCCGAGGACACCGGTTGGTAGCGCGGTGATCCGGCGCACCAGCCCTCGCGACCGACGCCGCCGCAGCCGCCGCCACTGTGGGAGGAACTTCAGTCCCGACGCAGCACACCAACCGACCAGTGAAGCGCGCCTCTGCTTTCGACAGGCGCGCACGGGTGTTTCGTCACGGCCACGCGCGCCGCGCGCGGCGATCGTGGCACCGTCTCAGAACGTCCCCCGCTGCACGAACGGCACCTGCGCGTAGAGCTGGCGCTCGCCGCCGCGCGGGTCGTGCGCCAGGCGGCTGTCGGTGTCGAACAGCAGGGTTTCGCGCTGGGCCAGCGAGTACGGTGCCCAGCGTGGCAGGCCGGGGTGGTTGGGATCGCCGTGGCGGGCGAAGGCCAGCAACGCTGCGCTCATCGCATCGGCCATGCGCTGCGCGTCGGCGCCATCGCCGGTGCGCGATCCGGGCTGGCGGATGTTGTCGAACACCAGCGGGATGTCCAGGGTGTGGAAGGCGCCGAACTTGCCGCCGTCCAGTGGCGAACCCCAGTCCAGTTGGTAGACCCAGGTCGGCGCGCCCTGCCGCGCGCGCGCCTCGGCTTCCTCGACCGCGCCACGCCAGGAGCGGCCGGCGGTGGTGGCGGCGAAGAACACCTCGCTCGGCGTGTAGTGCGGATACAGCCGTCGGTACTCGGCGATCACCACCTGCGGCGACAGGTCCACGTACTGCTCCTGCGCCAGCTTGGCCGGCAGCGCGTCCCAGGTCAGCGCGAAGTTGGCCGGATCGTGGCCGAGGAAGGCGCGGGTCTCGTCGTGGGTGTTGCCGATCACCATCGGGATGCGCGCCGACTGCGGTGGCGCGTCCGGCCAGAACGGATGGCGGTGCAGCACCTGCGCATCCAGCACCGGGCCCAGGTACAGCGCGGTGTCCTCCGCGCGCGATGGATCGCGGATGCGGGTGGCCTCGAGCACGCGCTGCAGCGGCAGCGTGCGCAGCGCGTCCAGTTGCGATGGTTCCAACTGCAGCGCTTGCAGCAGCAACTGCGCGCGCTGGCTGGCCGCACGTGGCCCGGCGGCGGTGACCTGCTGCCCGCTCATGGTCCAGGCGCGGTGGAACAGGCCCTGCGCGGCCGGCATCGCCATCAGCGTGGCGATCTTGGCGCCGCCGCCGGACTGGCCGAACACGGTGACGTTGCCGGCATCGCCGCCGAACTCGGCCGCGTGCGCACGCACCCACTGCAGCGCCTGCACCAGGTCGAGTTGGCCGACGTTGCCGGAGGCGGCATAGGCGTCACCTCCGAATGGCGCCAGGTACAGATAGCCGAAGGCGTTGAGGCGATGATTGACGCTGATCACCACCACGTCGCCGC
>NZ_NKUH01000095.1:0-543 GCF_009192895.1 Xanthomonas sp. LMG 12460
GGCGGCCTCGTAGACGCGCACGTAGATCTCCTGGCGCAGGTCGTGCCACTCCTCGCGATGCGGCCAGCAGCGCCGCAGGTAGCCGCTGAGCGCCTGCTCGTGGACGAGGATTTCTTGGACGAACCAATCGTCGAGGGAAGCGGACATGGATCCCACATTAGCCGATCGCCGGTGCGTGCGGGCAAGTGCCGCGCGCGCCGACGTGGGAGGGTGAAGGCAGCGGGGGGAAACCGTGCCGCCGTTCGTCCCCTCTCAGCAACGAGCCGCACGCTCGCCTGCCCGCCCCGTTCCCGAGGAGATCCGCATGACCCGTTCCGTCGGCATGTTCCGGCCCTGGATGTCGCTGCTGCTGGGCCTGTGCCTGGCCACGCCCGCCGTCGCGCGCGATTACCGCCAGTACCTGGTCGGCGATCCGGCCGCGCCCACACCCGGCCCGGTGTCGCCCGGCCTGCTGCTGATGGGGGGCGGCGACCGCAACTACGACGCGCTGCGCTGGTTCATGGCCAAGGCCGGGCACGGCCACGTGGTGGTGCTGCGCGCCTC
>NZ_NKUH01000096.1:0-20180 GCF_009192895.1 Xanthomonas sp. LMG 12460
CGGCTGGACTCCGACTCCCCCCCCTCCAAGCACCTGCCCCAAGTGCACAGTAACTGTGGGCTGATCTGAAGCGCCCACGGCATGTCGCTCCACCATGCCGTGGGCGCCAGAGGGAATCAATTATTCAGCATCTCCAACAACGCCTCAGCCGCCGCCTCGGACGAGGCCGGGTTCTGCCCGGTGACCAGGCGGCCGTCCTCGACCACGTGCACGCCCCAGTCGGCGACCTTGCTGTACTGGCCGCCCAGGCGCTGCAGTTCGTCCTCGACCAGGAACGGCACCACGTCGGTCAGGCCCACCGCGGCTTCCTCGCTGTTGGTGAAGCCGGTGACGCGACGGCCCTTCACCAGCGGCGAGCCATCGGCCGCCGTCACCCGGCGCAGCACGCCCGGCGCATGGCAGACGAAGCCGATCGGCTTGTCGGCGCGTGCGAACGCTTCGATCAGGGCGATGGAATCGCGTTCGTCGGCCAGGTCCCAGAGCGGGCCGTGGCCGCCCGGGTAGAACAGCGCGTCGTAGTCGTCCACGCGCACCGATGCCAGCGGATGCGTGCTCGCCAGTTGCTGCTGCGCCGCCGGGTCGCCCTTGAAGCGGCGAGTCGCTTCGGTCTGCGCGTCCGGCGCATCGCTCTTCGGGTCCAGCGGCGGTTGCCCGCCCTTGGGCGACGCCAGGGTCAGTTCGGCACCGGCATCCTTGAACGTGTAGTACGGCGCGGCAAATTCTTCCAGCCAGAAGCCGGTCTTGTGGCCGGTGTCGCCAAGCTGGTCGTGCGACGTCAGCACCATCAGGATCTTCATGCGGATCTCCTTGTGAGGGGAAAGCGGCCATGCGGGGGCAGGCCGGGCGCCGCAGTATCGGCAGCCGTACATTCGCGGCGGGTGAGCATCGCGCACTGCGGTTCAGTTCACACACGCGATCCTGCAAGGCGGCCGAAGCCAGTCGCTACGGTGGCAGCCCAGCCGCTGCGGTGGGTCGCCCATTTTGTAAGAAAGCGGATAGCTGCCAGTTGAGCAGCCTGCGAACCACATGCAGGCGGCCTCCAGACACCAGACGAAGTCGCCCGCGTCCTGGGTCAGTCCATGCGTGTCCGGGCTACGCTGCATGCAGTGCGCGCCCTGTTCGACGTGAAATAGAACTGCAGGCCGAACGGCAGCGCGCCCTGGAATTCGCGGCTACCCAGATCCACCGAATGATGGCGTGGATGCCGATAAGGCGGGCGGCGCGATGCCGATGCGCCGCCACCCCATACGCACGCGACCAGGCATCGAACCCGACGCACTCCAGCGAGACACCAGACCACTCCGGCAACTCCATGGCCGGTATCGACCATGCCACTACTTCTTCACGACGGGGGTTTCCGGGAGACTCTGGACGACGTCACCCTTGTCATCAATAAAATCCAACGATGCCTTTCCAGCAGGCGTGACGGACATGATGATCCTGGGATTTCCTGAATCGTCCGCGAGAATCACAGCAGACGATTTTCCGCGAGTACGCCCGACAAAGAGCCTCTGTGTCTGCTCACCACCCGCGTCCTTCCACTGCTTCAACAGCGCATCCTTCTCCGGCCCATTCGGGGCCGCCAGATACTTTTCATACAGCCCTTCGTACTGCTTGGAAAGTCCGCGATCGAATACGGAAAGGCCGGTTTCCATGAAGCCGCCCTCCTCGTAGTGATGCAGGGCGATTTGCTGATCTCCGCCGAACCGATCCATCGAAAGATGCACGCCGCCACTGGGCTTTCCATCTTGACCGAGACTGCCGTCATAGATGAGCCCACCGACCTCGTCGCCCACGCCGTTATAGAACAGCATTCCGGGCATATTGCTTCTCTCGGTTTTCATGACCTTCCCGCCCATCACCGGATCGGGCAGCAAACCGCGGGCGGCCAACACCATGGACCTGGACCCGTCCTCGTTGACGATATTGATGCGATTGACATCGATCTCGGAAAATACCTGCTTGCTGCCAGCGCCTCGGGCCCCCATCAGCATGAGCGTCAAAGGAAGGGCGAGCGCCACAGCCGAAAAAATCTTCAGAATTCGATTTTGCCTGCGCAACTGCGCGATGACGCCAGCCGCTCCCACGTCCCCACCCCTACCTTCCGTCGTCGACACGCGAGCCTCCTTATTGGCGATAAATGCGCGACCCAGCATAGGCACTTGATTCTTCTCCCTGCAAGCAAGACGGACATGAGCGAACCATCTTTCTTGCCAGAGAAATGCCTCGGACTTCTTTTCGTTTCTTCAAAAAACCAAACGGCCGACAGCCCGCACTACAAGTTTGCGATAGCCACAGGAACACTGCAGTCGCATTAGACGCTTTGGATCGTCCACGCGACTGGTCGCTGCGAATGCCGCCGACCTCCCGCAGCGGCAGCTACTTCCTTCTGGAGCCCCCTACTCCACCTGATCCATGCGAATCCGGTTGGCGAACAGCGAGAACGCCAGCATCCCGGCCAGGCCGCTGGCGCGCGCGACCCACGTCGGCAACCAGCGCGGCGGCGCCAGCACGCCGGACTCGAACAGCGGTGCGAACGCGGCCACGTCCTCCAGCGCCATCTTGCCGGCGAACAGCCAGCGGCACAGCGGCAGCCGGTCGCGCTGCAGCGCCTGGCGGAAGAAGGTGTGCACCGACACCAGCCCGCGCAGGTACACGGTGTCCTTGGTGAACGCGGCGCCGCCTGTGGTAGGCACGCCGCGGAACACGCGCTGCGCCGAGGAGAAGCTCTCCGCAGGCGCCTGCCCGGCCGCATCGAAGTAGCGGAACACCTCGATGAAGTCGGCGCCGTCGCGGGCCAGCGCGATCGCCTCGATGCGCAGGCTGATCCGCTTCATCCGCTCGATGTCGATGCTGCCGGTGATCTGCTCGGCGAAGGTCGCCAGGCCTTCCTGGGTGGCGGTGGTGCGCGGCGAGGACAACGCCAGGCTCGGCAGCTGCGCCTGTTGCCGGCCGTTGAGCGCGGTCAGCGAATGCACCAGCGCCTCGTGGTGGAACAGTTGCGCGCGGTCGTAATCGCTGAAGTGCGCGCCGGAGCGCAGGCGGATGCGCTGCGCGCCGGCGGCGGCCTTGGCCAGCAGGTCCGGATCCAGTTCCACCGTGATCACCCGCGTGCCGAAGAATTCGTCCAGGTCGCGCTGCAACAGCAGGCGCAACGCGGTGGCCGAGACCGGCACCTGCTCCTCGGCCGAGAACAACTCGCGGTCCAGCTCCTGGGCGATGCGGATGAAATGGCCGGCGGCCTCGCGGGTGGTGGGACCGTGGCCGGGCATCGGGTCGTCCGGCACGCCGAACAACTGCGCCGAATACGTGCCCACTGCCGGCGTGCCGAGCACTTCGAGCAGGGCGGCGGCCAGATCCCAGCTGTGCACCGAGGCCTGCAGATAGGCGCCGAGCGGATGTGCCGGATCGGCGGCCTCGGCGATCGCCGCCAGCTCGCGGCGGGTGTCGGCGAAATCCAGCCTGGGGTAGTCCACCTGCGGCAGTTGCGGCTGGCCGCGCGCCACGCTCTCCAGGAACGGCGCCTGCAGCGCCACCGGCCAACTGGCCAGGGCCAGCAGGCGGATGCCGCGCACCGCCTTGACCAGCCGTGCATCGAGCGCGGCATGATGGCGGATCTCAACGGGCAGCGCGCGCTTGGCCACGCCTGGCCTCAGCGGCGCAGGGTGCGCGGTGGCGGACGCTTGCCACCCGGTTTGCCACCGCTGGGCTTGCCGCTGCGGCCGGCGGCCGCGTTCTGCGCCTGACGCTGCGCCAGCTTGCCGGCGGCACCAGCGACCTCGTCGCGCAGCTTCAGGTAGTTGGCCAGGCGCGCCTCCTCGATCTCGCCGCGCTCGATCGCCGCCTGCACCGCGCAGCCCGGCTCGGCCTGATGCGCGCAGTCGTTGAAGCGGCACTGCGCGGCCAGCGCCTCGATGTCGGCGAAACCGCCTTCGGCCAGGTCTTCCTCACCGGTGGGCTTGAGTTCGCGCATGCCGGGGGTGTCGATCAGGCAGGCGCCGGACGGCAACGGCAGCAGCGCGCGATGGGTGGTGGTGTGGCGGCCGCGCGAGTCGGTGGCGCGCACCGCCGCGGTGCGCATCTTCTGCACGCCCAGCAGGGTGTTGGTGAGGGTGGACTTGCCGGCACCGGACGAGCCGACCAGCACCGCGGTCTGCCCCGGCCCCAGCCACGGCCGCAGCGCGTCGACACTGTCGGCTTGGCGGGCGTTGACCGTGAGCAGCGGGATCGCCTGCGCCGCCAGTTCCTCCAGCACCGCCAACGCGTCGTCGGCGTACTCGGTGAGGTCGGCCTTGGTCAGCACCACCACCGGCGCCGCACCGCCGCCGCCCACCAGCAGCAGATAGCGCTCGATCCGGCGCGGATTGAAGTCCGCATCCAGGCCGCAGACGATGAACACCGTGTCGATGTTGGCCGCGATCACCTGCTGGTGATAGTGCTCGCCGGCGGCGCCGCGCTTGATCGCGGTGCGCCGCGGCAGCAAGGCGACGATGCGCGTGTCCTCCAGCAACACCCAGTCGCCGACCGCGGCGCGCTCGTGGCTCGGAAAGCGCGGCCGCTGCCAGTCCGGCAGCGATTCGACCTTGAATCCGGTGTCCACCGCATCGGCGACCACATAACCGGTGCGGTGCTGCTCCACCACCCGCGCCGGCCGCGCCTGCGGATGCGCGTCGAACAGCGCGCGCCAGGCCGGCTCCTCGGGCAATCCGGGCCAGGGCCAGCCGATGGGGCGCAACGCGTCGAAGTCGATCGGGGAGGAGGTCATGGGCGGATTCTAGAGGGTGCGCCGCGCCCAAAGGTGAGCGCAGGGCGGCCACTGGGACACGCGCGGGGCGGCGCCTTGCGTGGTTGGCCCGCGCCGCAGGCGGCGCCCCGGGAGTCGCCAGCAGCGGCGCATGACCCGCGCGACAGGTGTATGGCCGCCACACGGGCCAGCCACGGTGCCTCGTCCAATGCAGCGCCTAGCGTGGCGGCCGGGCGCCGTAGACGACCCGCCACCACGGCGCCCCACCGCCCCGCCGCGGTGTCACATTTCCGCTACCATGCAGGTCCCACGCCCCACCGGCCAATGCGATGCCCACCCTGCCGATCAAGCCGCTCGCGATCCGCGAACGCCTGTCCGAAGTCCGCTACGAGATTCGCGGCGAACTGGCACGGCGAGCCCGCGAGCTGGAGGCCCAGGGGCGCAAACTGATCAAGCTCAACATCGGCAATCCCGGCGCGTTCGGCTTCCGTGCCCCGGAACATCTGCAGCGCGCGATCGCCGACGACATGGGCCGCACCGATCCCTACACCCACCAGCAGGGCCTGCCGGAGGCGCGCGAGGCGATCGCCGCGGCCTACGCCCGGCGCCAGCATCCGGACGCGCACCCGGACCGCATCTTCGTCGGCAACGGCGTCAGCGAGCTGATCGACCTGTCGCTGCGGGCGCTGCTCAACCCGGGCGACGAAGTGCTGGTGCCCTCGCCCGACTACCCGCTGTGGTCGGCCGCCACCATCCTCAACGACGGCCGCCCGGTGTACTACCGCTGCGCGCCGGAGAACGGCTTCCAGCCCGACCCGGTGGAGATCGAGACGCTGGTGTCCTCGCGCACCCGCGCCATCGTGCTGATCAACCCGAACAACCCCAGCGGCGCCAGCTACTCGCGGGCGCTGCTGGAGAAGATCGTCGCCATCGCGGTCAAGCACAACCTGCTGCTGATGGTCGACGAGATCTACGACCAGGTGCTGTACGACGACGCGGAATTCGTGTCGGTGGCACCGCTGGCCGGCGCGCATCCGTGCATCAGCTTCGGCGGCCTGAGCAAGGTGCACCGCGCCTGCGGCTGGCGCGTGGGCTGGGCGCTGCTGTCGGGCGACGCCGAGCGCGTCGGCGATTTCCGCAACGCCATGGACCTGCTCGGCGCGCTGCGCCTGTGCGCCAACGTCCCCGGCCAGTTCGCCATCGATGCTGCGGTCAACGGTCCGGACACGATCTCGCCGTTGTGCGCCCCGGGTGGACGCCTGTACGAAACGCGCCGCGCGGTGCTCGAGGCGTGCGCGGCCAGCGAGCACCTGTCGCTGGTGCAGCCGGCCGGCGCGCTGTACGCGTTCCCGGCCGTGGTCGGCGCCGCCGCGCGCGGCTTCGACGATCACGCCTTCGCCCTGGAGCTGATGGAACAGGAAGGCGTGCTGGTGGTGCCCGGCTCCAGCTTCAACGTGCCCTACCGGCACCATTTCCGCGTCACCCTGCTGCCGGAGGCGGCGACGATGCGCGAGGTGTTCGCGCGCATCGATCGTGTCCTGGCGCGCCGCGCCGAGGATGCCACCAAGGTGGTGCCGCTGAAGCCGCGGGCGGCTGTGGGGCGGTGAGTGGGGAATGGCTAAGCGTGCGCCGTTCCTGGATCGCGTATCCCGGTGATATGGCAGCTGCCGGTTCCGCTTAGATGAGCAAAGGTAGTTTCGCCACGCCCGAGCACACACCGCTGCGCTACCTGGCGCTGGGCGATTCCTACAGCATCGGCGAAGGCGTGGACGCCGACGGACGCTGGCCGATGCAACTGGCCGCGGCGCTTCGCCGCGACGGCATCGCGCTGGCCGATCCGCAGATCGTCGCCACCACCGGCTGGACCACCGACGAACTGGACGCCGGCATCGACGCGGCCGCGCCGCAGGGGCCGTTCGACCTGGTGACGCTGCTGATCGGCGTCAACAACCAGTACCGCGGCTATCCGCTCGACGACTATCGCGCGCAGTTCGACGCGCTGCTGCAGCGTGCGATCGGTTTCGCCGACGCGCGGCCGCAGCGGGTGCTGGCGGTGTCGATCCCGGATTGGGGCGTGACCGCGTTCGCACAGCCGCCCGCCCACGATCCGGCGCGCATCGCCGCGCAGATCGACGCCTTCAACGCCGCCGCGCAGGCCTGCTGCGCCGCGCGCGCGGTGCGCTTCGTCGATATCACCGGCTGCAGCCGCGATGGCGGCGGCGACCCGGCGATGCTGGCCGCGGACGGGCTGCATCCGTCGGCGGCGATGTATGCGCGCTGGACCGCGCGGCTGTTGCCGGCGGCACGCGATGCGTTAGCCTAGCTGGCGTACGCCCGCTGCCAAGGACCGACATTGCGCGACGCCAGCACCACCCAGCCCATGACCCGCCCGCAGGCCCTGGCCATCGCGCGCGCCTTCCTGCCCACGCATCCGCTGGGCAACCGCTACGACTACTACTACACGCGCACCAAGCTGCGCACCGATCCGCTCTACCCCGGCGTGCTCGCCGCGCTGCGCGGCACCGACGCGCCGGTGCTGGACCTGGGCTGCGGGCTGGGCCTGCTCGCGCACGCGCTGCGCGCCGACGGCCAGCGCCAGCGCTACCACGGCGTGGACATCGACGCGGCCAAGATCCGCCGCGCCGGCGCCATCGCCGCCCGCAACGGGCTGCAGGACACGCATTTCGCGGTGGTCGACCTGGGCCAGTCCTGGCCCGAGCACCACGGCAGCGTCGCGATCCTGGACGTGCTGCAGTACCTGGACCGCGACATGCAGTCCAACCTGATCCGCAGCGTGGCGCGCATGCTCACGCCCGGCGCCAAACTGGTGATCCGCAGCGGCCTGGGCGATGCCAGCGGCCGCGGCCGCACCAGCCGCATCACCGACGTGCTCGCGCACCTGGCCGGCTGGATGCAGGAACTGCCCAAGGCCTACCCCACCCGCGACAGCCTGCAGGCCCAGCTCGACGCCGCCGGCCTGCGCGCCAGCTTCGCGCCGTTGTACGGCAACACGCCGTTCAACAACTGGCTGATCGTGGCGGAGCCGCGTTGACGTCGCAGCTGTCGCGAGAACTCCGGGTCTGCACGACCTTCTCGCCGATCGTGGCCCAGCGCGCGCGACAGCGAGCGCCCTCCGCGTCGGCGCGTTCCCCGCTGCAAGCTGCCATGCCGCCGCACAGCGGCATGGAGATGGCCTCCATGCACTGAAGGCTGCAGTGCGCGAAAGACGGCCTCTGGCGGTTCCTGGCGGACGGTTTTCAGATGTGCGATAGTCCGCCCGACCAGCCACGGACTCGGCAGAGGGCCACATGGATGTTGCGCCACTACTGGCAACATTGCGAGGGATCGCTGCGGCTATTCGCTCACCGTCGCGGCGCCAGACCGCGGACGTGCGACGCATCTTCGCGGACCGCACCGAGATGCACCAGTACTTCGACGCGCAGCACGCGGCAGGCTATGACTGCTTCGTCACTCGCCTGCGAGACGGCTGGGAGGTGCGCAGTTACAAGCGCACCAGATGAAAGCGCAGCCAGGCCTTGCGCCATGCTGCCTGCACTACATCTGCACACGCCGGATGGTCATGCCTTCGCCGCATGCGCCGACTACTCCGTGCAGCGAGCGACAGATACCCCTCGGGGGCCTGTCGGCACGCCGCCCCGTGCATGGACATGGCCGCCGCAGCGTATGCGCATCGGCACCACGCCACAGCGCAAGCGGGGGAAGCGCGTCCAGCCTCAGGTCGGGCAGATCGTCTCCAGCCCACGCGCCTGCACAGCCTGCAACACCCCCTCCACGATCGCCGGATTGTGCCCGTGCGCCGCGCCCTCGTGCAGCAGCACGATGGCGCCGGGCTGCAGGTCGCGGGCGATGCGCGCGACGGTGACCGCGGGGTCGCAGCGCACGCCATCGAAGCCGCGCGCGCTCCAGGCCACCCGGGTCAGGCCATGCCGGCGCAGCGGTGCGGCGACGAAGGGATTGGTCATGCCCACCACCGAGCGGTACCAGCGCGGCGCAGTGCCGGCGATCGCGGCCAGGGTCTGCTGCGCCTGGCCGATTTCCTGCGCCATGCGGCGCGGCCCCAGCGCCCAGAACCACGCCTGCGGATGGTGCTGGCTGTGGTTGCCGATGCCGTGGCCGCGGCGCAGGATCTCGCGTACCAGTTGCGGGCGCGCGGCGGCGCGGGCACCGACCAGGAAGAACGTGGCCTTGGCCTGGTGGCGATCGAGCAGGTCCAGGATCGCCATGGTGTCGTCGGAGGGGCCGTCGTCGATGGTCAGCCACACCCGCGGCGCGCTGCCGGGCAGGCGGTCCAGCACCGGCGCGTACAGCCGCGCCCGCGGCAGGAACACCGGCAACACCAGCGCCGCGTGCGACAGCAGCAGCGCCGGCAGGCCGACTGGCCAGCCATACGCCCACCACAGCGCCGCCACCAGCGCCTGCGAGGCCAGCGCCCAGGGCAGCCAGCGGTACGGGTGGCGCGGGATGCGATGCAGCGTTTCCGGAACTGTCATGCCCCATGATGCCATGCGGCGTAGAATGACCGGTCCGACTCTGCGACGACTGCCTGCCATGTCCCTCGACCCCGCCCTGCGCTCCCGTATCGAAACGCTGCTCAGCTCCAACCGCGTCGTGCTGTTCATGAAAGGCCAGCCGAGCATGCCGCAGTGCGGGTTCTCCGCCAAGGCGGTGGGCGCGCTGAACGAGCTCGGCGTCGACTTCGCCCACGTCAACGTGCTGGCCGACCAGGACATCCGCGAGGGCATCAAGGTCTACGGCGACTGGCCGACCATCCCGCAGCTGTACGTGGACGGCGAGCTGATCGGCGGCAGCGACATCATCCTGCAGATGGCCGGCAGCGGCGAGCTGAGCGAACTGCTCGGCGTGGCCGCGCCGGACCGCACACCACCGTCGATCACCATCACCGACGCCGCCGCCGAGATGCTGCGCGGCGCGCTGGCCGACGCCCCGGGCGCGAGCCTGGCGCTGGCGATCGACGCGCAGTTCCAGCCGAACTTCCAGTTGGCGCCGACCGATCCCAACGCCATCGCTGCCGAGTCCAACGGTCTGCGCGTGCAGTTCGACCTGGGCAGCGCGCGCCGCGCCGACGGCATCACCATCGACTGGGTGGACGACATCCGCGGCCGCGGCCTGGCCATCGACAATCCCAATGCGCCCAAGCCGGTGCAGGACCTCAGCCCGCGCGACGCCGACGACCAGGTACGCGCCGGCGGCCTGCTCCTGGTGGACGTGCGTCCGCCGGAAGAGCGCGCGGTGGCAGCGGTCAATGTGCCGTTCCGCACCCTCGACGGCGAGCAGCGCGCGCAACTGGAAGCGCTGCCGAAGGACACCGCCCTGGCCTTCCTGTGCCACCGCGGCGGTCGCAGCGCGCAGGCGGCCGAACATTTCCGCTCGCTTGGCTTCAGCAAGGTGCACAACGTGGTCGGCGGCATCGACGCCTGGACCGACCAGGTCGACGGCAGCGTGCCGAAGTACTGAGTCGGGTACCTCGTGGCTTGCGTCCCGTGCGGACGTGTCGAAAGGGCGATCGAATGATCGCCCTTTTTTGTGCCCGCGCGCCGCGATCGCCACACGCATACGCTCCTACCCTGGGCACACACTCGCCTGGCGTCTTGCGCAAGTGCTGACGGCAGCACCGAAGTCCGGCGCTCCCTGTGGGAGGGACTTCAGTCCCGACTGCAGTGACACCCGATACGCCCGATGGCTTCGCTCGTCGCGGCTGAAGCCGCTCCCACAAGAAGCGAATTCCTTGTTTCTGGTACGCGTACCAGGCGAATGCTGGCGGCCGCGCCAGCAGCCTGATGTCGCCCTGTGGGAAGGACTCCAGTCCCGACTGCAATGAGGTCGAATGCGCCGATGGCTTCGCTCGTCGCGGCTGAAGCCGCCCCCACAAGAAGCGCATTCCTTGTCTCCGGTGCGCGTACCAGGCGAATGCTGGCGGCCGCGCCAGCAGCCTGATGTCGCCCTGTGGGAAAGACTCCAGTCCCGACTGCAATGACATCCGATGCGCCACTGGCTTCGCTGCCATGACGCAGCGAACGCGCAGCCCCTCTCCCTCACCCGGCAAACCCACCCGCATCCAGGAACGCCTGCTCCTCCGGCGTGGTCGTGCGCCCCAGCGCCACATTGCGGTGCGGGAAACGACCGAAGCGCTGGATCACGTCTTCGTGCACCACCGCCCACTGCAGCGACTCCGCATCGCCGAGCGCGCTGAACAGCTCCACCGCCTGGCGCTGCCGCGCCGCGTCCTCGGCATGCGTGTAGGGCAGATAGAAGAACATCCGCAGTTCCGCGTCGGTTTCCTGGTCGAACCCTGCCGCCAGCGCCTGGTCGGCATAGCGGCAGGCCAGGCCGTCGGTGGCGAAGGCGTGCGCGCTGCCGCGGAACACGTTGCGCGGCACCTGGTCGAGCAACAGCAGCAGCGCCAGCGCGCCTTCGGCGTCGGTCAGCCAGTCGCTGTGTTCGCCGCGCGCGGCGGCGTGATGCGCCTCCAGCAGGTGCTGGCGGACATTGGCGTCGAAGGAGTCGTTGGCGGCGAACCAGCGTTCGCGGCCGGCACTGCGCCAGAAGTCCACGACGGTGCGCGCAGGGGTGTCGGTCATTGCGGTGTCCATGGGCGAGAATCGCGCTGCATAACAGGTTCCGCGTCGCGATCCGGTGCAGCCGGGCGCGCCGATGCCGCACCCGCACTTGGCAAGCGCGCCGGCTCGGGCTAGCGTGCGGGCACGGCCGCAAGGGCCGGGTTCATCTTCCGGGGAAAATTCGATGCGTCATCTGTTGCTCGCCTGCCTGGGCGTGGCGTTGTGCGGCCCGGCCGCCGCGGCCTCGCGTTTCGTCGACGATCCCTATCCCAGCACCTATCGCGCGCTGGCGTCGGTGCCGGTGCTGATCGAACACGCCACCGTGCTCACCGGCACCGGCGAGCGCCTGGACGATGCCGACGTGCTGCTGCAGGACGGCCGCGTGCAGGCGGTCGGCCGCGCGCTGGCCGCGCCGGCCAACGCCACCCGCATCGACGGCCACGGCAAGTGGGTGACGCCCGGCATCATCGACGTGCACTCGCACCTGGGCGTGTATCCCAGCCCGGGCGTCAGCGCGCACAGCGACGGCAACGAGGCGACCGCACCGGTGACCCCGAACGTGTGGGCCGAGCATTCGATCTGGCCGCAGGATCCCGGCTTCGGCACCGCGCTGGCCGGCGGCGTCACCGCGCTGCAGGTGCTGCCCGGCTCGGCCAACCTGGTCGGCGGCCGCGGTGTCACCCTCAAGAACGTGCCGGCCACCACCTACCAGGCGATGAAGTTTCCCGGCGCGCCATGGGGCCTGAAGATGGCCTGCGGCGAGAACCCCAAGCGGGTGTACGGCGAGAAGGGCGGCCCGTCCACGCGCATGGGCAACGTCGCCGGCTACCGCGCCGCCTTCATCGACGCCAGCGAATACCTGCGCAAGAACGCGCCCAAGCAGAAGAGCCCGCCCAAGCGCCACTGGTGGAGCCGCGGCAACGGCGACAACGACAGCAGCGGCGACAGCGGCGGCAAGCGCGACCTCAAGCTGGATACCCTGGCCGGCGCCATCAACGGCGACATCCGCGTGCATATCCACTGCTACCGCGCCGACGAAATGACCACCATGCTCGACCTGGCCAAGGAGTTCGGCTTCAAGATCGCCGCCTTCCACCACGGTGTGGAGGCCTACAAGATCGCCGACCGCCTGGCCCAGGAGAACGTCTGCGGCGCGCTGTGGGCCGACTGGTGGGGCTTCAAGATGGAGGCCTTCGACGGCATCCAGGAGAACATCGCCCTGGTCGACCGCCCCGCCAACGGCTGTGCGATCGTGCACTCGGATTCGGAGGAAGGCATCCAGCGGCTCAACCAGGAAGCGGCCAAGGCGATGGCCGCCGGCCGCCGTGCCGGCATGGACATCCCGCCCGAACGCGCCATCCGCTGGCTGACCAGCAACCCGGCCAAGGCGCTGGGCATCGACAGGCAGACCGGTTCGCTGGAGCCGGGCAAGATGGCCGACGTGGTGCTGTGGAACGGCAATCCCTTCAGCTCCTACGCCCTGGCCGACAAGGTCTACATCGACGGCGCGCAGGTCTACGACCGCGCCGACCGCCGCCTGCAACCGACCTCCGATTTCATGCTCGGCCAGGAGGCTGCCCGATGAGCCGCGCCCTGCTCTCGTCCCGTCGCCTGGCGCAGCGCCTGGCCCTGGCCGCCTGCCTGCTGCTCGGCAGCGCGCCCGGGTTCGCCCAGGACGTGCTGATCCGCGGCGCCACCGTGCACACCGCCAGCGCCCGCGGCACCCTCGCCAATGCCGACGTGCTGGTCCAGGGCGGGGTGATCCGCGCGGTCGGCCCCGGCCTGAGCGCGCCGGCCGGCGTCGCCGCGGTCGAGGCCAAGGGCCGGCCGCTGACCCCGGCGCTGTTCGGCGGCATCACCGAGATCGGCATCGAGGAGGTCTCCGGCGAGGCCTCCACCGTCGACAGCACGCTGACCCTGCCGCACGACCAGCCGATGCGCCCGGAGTTCGACGTGACCCTGGCCTACAACCCCGAATCGGTGCTGATCCCGGTCGCACGGGTGGAAGGCATCGGCTTCACCGCGCTCGGCGCCAACACAGGCGGCGCCTTCGTCGCCGGCCAGGGCGCGGTGATGCGCCTGGACGGCGGCGCCGACCCGATCGGCCCGCGCGCGCTGTACCTGCACCTGGGCAGCGATGCGCTGGAACTGAGCGGCAAGTCGCGCGCGGCGCAGTGGATGCTGCTCGACCAGTTGGTGGCCGAAGCGCGCGGGCGCATGCCCGCCGATTCGCCGCATGCGCTGCTGACCCCGGCCGGACGCGCGGTGCTGGCGCGCTATCTCGCCGGCCAGGGCCGCATCGTGGTGACGGTGAACCGCGCGGCAGACATCCGCCAGTTGCTGCGTTGGGCACAGCGCGAGAAGGTGCGCATCGCCATCGCCGGCGGAGACGAGGCCTGGAAGCTGGCGCCGGAACTGGCGAAGGCGCAGGTGCCGGTGTTCGTCAACGCGCTGGACGACCTGCCGGCCAGCTTCGACCAGATCGGCGCCACCCTGGAGAACGCCGCGCGCCTCAACGCCGCCGGCGTGGCGGTGAGCTTCACCCAGGGCGGCGACGGCGCGCACAACGCGCGCAAGCAGCGGCAACTGGCCGGCAACGCGGTCGCGCACGGGCTGCCGTGGGACGCCGCCCTGGCCGGCCTGACCCGGGTCCCGGCCGAGGCCTTCGGCGTGGGCGATCGCCTGGGCAGCATCGCCCCGGGCAAGCTCGCCGACCTGGTGCTGTGGGAAGGCGACCCGCTGGACGTGGCGCACTATGCCGAACAGGTCTGGCTGGGTGGCCGCGCCATCCCGATGCGCTCGCGGCAGACCGAACTGCGCGACCGCTACATGCAGCAGAACGGCGCGCTGCCGAAGGCGTACACGCACTAAACCGCGTCGAGCACGCCGGGACGGCATCGCACTGACGATGCCGTCCCGCCGGTGGCGACGCCCCGCAATGCGCACCTGAGCGCTGCCCCACCGCCGCGCGGAAACGGCATCGCGTCCGCGTCCGCGCGCAGTAGGCTGTGCGCCTCGCTGCCGTCGCCCGCGCCGCCATGCCCTGCTTGCTTCGCCTGCTGCTGTGCTGCCTCGCCCTGTACGCCGCGGCACCCGTGCTGGCAAACGCAGTCGATTTCGGCGTCGCTCGGGTCGGCGATCGCGTCGTCGTCGACAGCGGCGCCGATTTGCAGTTCAGCGTGGACGCCCGCACCGGCGACGTGGTCTCCATGCGCTACCGCGGCGTCGAACTGGAGAGTCCGGAAGCCAAGCACTCGCAGATCGCCTCGGGCCTGGGCAGCGCCCGCGTCGCCGCACGCACTGCCGGCGACACCATCGTGGTCTCGGCCAGCGCTGGCGACCTGGTGCAGTACTACATGGCGCGCAAGGGCCGCGACGCGCTCTACCTGGCCACCTATGCGCCGACCCTGCTGCCGGTCGGCGAACTGCGCTTCATCGCCCGCCTCGACGCAACCAAGCTGCCCGACGCCGAGCGCGAACCGGATTCCAACATCGGCACCGCGATCGAAGGCAAGGACGTATTCCTGCTGCCGGACGGCCGCACCAGCTCCAAGTTCTACTCGGCACGGCGCGCGATCGACGACACCGTGCATGGCGTCAGCGGCCCCGGCCTCGCGGTGCGGATGTGGATGGGCGATCGCGAACACAGCGCGGGCGGGCCGTTCTTCAAGGACATCGCCACGCAGCGGACCGCGCGCACCCACGAGCTGTACAACTACATGTTCTCCAACCACACCCAGACCGAACCCTACCGCGGCGGCCTGCACGGGGTGTACGTGCTGCAGTTCAGCCGCGGCGGCGCGGAAGCGCAGGTGCCGCCGGACCTGCGCTTCGTCGACGCGTCGCTGGGTCTGCAGGGCTTCCTGGGCACGGCGGCGCGCGGCGCGGTGGCCGGCCAGGTCTCCGGCATCGCCGCGGGGCAACCCGCGGTAGTCGCCCTGCGCAACGCGCAGGCGCAGTACTGGGCCAGGGCCGATGCCGACGGCCGCTTCCGCATCGCCGGCATCCGCCCCGGCGCGTACCGTATCGCGCTGTACCAGAACGAGCTGGAGGTGGCCCACGACACCGTGCAGATCGCAGCCGCGGCCACCGCGCAGGCCGAGCTGCACGCGGTGCCGCTGCCGGGCCAGGCGATCTGGCAGATCGGCGATCCCGATGGCACGCCGGCCGGTTTCCGCAACGCCGCGTTGCTGGCGCGCGCGCATCCCTCCGACCGGCGCATGGCGCCATGGGGACCGCTGACCTATCGCGTGGGCCACGACTCTCTCGACGCATTCCCGGCGGCGCAATGGCGCGGCGTCAACACGCCCACGCACATCGCCTTCGTGCTCTCGCCGGGACAGGTCCACGCCTACCGCCTGCGTCTGTTCGTCACCCTGACCCAGGCCGGCGGCCGTCCGCAGCTGCGGGTGAACGATCGCTGGAGCGGACCCGTGCCGCCGCGGCCGGAGCAGCCGGACAGCCGCGGCATCACCCGCGGCACCTACCGCGGCAACAACACCGTCTATCTGTTCGACATTCCGGCCAGCGCGCTGCAGGCAGGCCTCAACACGCTGGACATCGACGTCGCCTCGGGCTCGCCGGACAACGGGTTCCTCGGCCCGGGCATCGTCTTCGACAGCGTGCAATGGCTCGCGCCGTGAGGCGCTGCGGGCAGACGCGCCACACGCGCCGGCGAGGACGTCGCCACGCTGCTACGCTGCGCCCCTGGCCCGACGGAGACATCCCGATGCGCGGTTCGCTGTCCCTCCAGCGCCTGCTGCCGCTGGCGCTGCTGGCCCTCGCCTGCGGCGCCGGCGCCGCGCCGCCCACACCCGGCGTCTATCTCGCCGATGGCGGCGACCGCCTCGATGTGGCGCGCGACGCCGACGGTCTGGGCTTCTCGCTCGACGTCACCGGCGCCAACGGCCATACCTGTGCGCTGGACGGCACGCTGCAGGACGAACTCGGCTTCACCCGCGCGCACGACGACGATCCCGCGTCGCTGTGCCGCACCCGCCTGCACGCCGAGGGCGACGCCATCCGGGTCGAGGCGCTCACGCCCGACAGCTGCCGCGACTACTGCGGCGCACGCGCCTGGTTCGAAGGCGACTACCGACGCGCCGCGCCGGCCTGCGTGCCCGAGGCGGCGGAGGCCACCCGCGCGCGCTTCCTGCGCCAGTACCAGGCCAAGGACTACGCAAACGCCGAACGCACTCTGGCCGCGCTGCTGGACGGCTGCGGCAAGACCCTGTTCTGGCTGGACGCCGCGCAGGTCCGCACCGATCTGGCGCTGACCCAGTATCACCTGGGCGACCGCGCCGGTTGCCTGCGCACGCTGGCACCGGTGCTGGAACGCGCCGGCAGCGGTGCCGAGGACGTGCGCAACAGCCTGCCGCCCAGCGATGCCGACGGGTTCCTGCCGATCGCCCGCGCCGCCTGGCACAACGCGGCACTGTGCAAGGCGCCGCCGCGCTGAGCCAGGCAGGAACGGCGGCGCCCATGCGGCGCCGTCAGTTGGCGCCGATATTGGCCTGGATCCAGGCCCAGCCGTTGCCGCGCACCACCTCGAAACCGGCCTCGACCACGTGCAGGTACATCGCGTTGCTGAAGCGTCCGTCCTGCGCGCGGTGCGTATGCAGCCAGCTCAGGAACGGTTTGATGTCGATGTTGAGATTGCCGTTGCTCGGCAGGGTTGGTTGGCCGGCGGTGTTGTGCGGAATGAAGGTGTAGACGTAGTAGCCGGCAGCGCTGTTCATGCCTTCCCACAGATCGAAGGTGTAGCCGCCGGCGCTGATGACGTTGCTGGCGGTGAGCGTGCCGATCGGGTACGAGTTGTGGCCGCCCCAGATCATCACTTCGGCCTGCGGGATCGCGCTGGAGGACACCGTGCTGTCCCAGCGGAAGAACAGGTCGTAGGCGAAGTCGCCGGCCAGGTTGCTGCCGCCGGACGAGTACGCGAAGGTCGACGGCAAGGATCGCAGCGCCGAGACCTGCCGCGGGAAGGTGCGGTCGGCAGTGGGATTGAAGCCGTAGTGCGAGCCGCGCAGGATCGCCGGATAGCCGTACAGGCTGGCGTTGGGGAAATTGAAGGTCACGGTCATGCTCGGCGTGCTGCCGCTGTGGAACGTGCCCTGGATGACGTTGTTGGGGTCGTTGAAGTTGTTCACCCAGGCGTACTGGTTGCCGTACACCTGGTACGGCCCGGCCAGCGCCATCGGCGCGATGGCGAGCAGGGCGGTGGCGAACAGCGCGCGCAGGGTCCGCGCCCAGCCGCGCGGCGACCTGACGACCGTGGCGGGAAGGCGCGGCGAAGCAGCGGCGGAAACGGAAGCGGAAGCGTGCATGGCGATCTCTCCTGAGCGTGCAGGGGCAGCGAATCTACTGCCGCGGCGGACGCTAGCAAGGTGCGCGTACCACGAGCTATGACAAGACCCGCGCATGCCATGCGCCAGCGCAATAGCGCTACCGCGATCCAGGCCACGGCCGCGCGGCGCTTCACAGATATCGCGTGCCAGCGAGATTTCCGCCACGGCATCGTCTACGCATTGCGGTCGCCGGGCGAACGGTCGGCGGCGACATCTCGCACTGCAGCATGCCGATGTACGCAGTCGCGGCGCGCGCGAGGTCGCGCTAAGCTGATCGGTCATTGCGGAGAAGCACGATGACGCTGCGCTGGTATTTCGATTTCATCTCGCCGTTTTCCTATCTGCACTGGCAGCAGGTGAAAGCGCTTCCGGAGTTCGCCCGGATCCAGCCGGTGCCGATCGTGTTCGGCGCGGTGCTGGCGCAGTTGCAGACGCGCGGGCCGGCCGAGGTGCCGCACAAGCGCGAGTTCACCTATCGCTTCGTGCAGTGGCAGGCGCAGCAGCAAGGCGTGCCGCTGCGCTTCCCGCCGGCACATCCGTTCAACCCGCTGACGGCGCTGCGCCTGTGCATCGCCGCCGGCACCACGCCGCAGGCCATCGATGCGCTCTTCGACTGGCTGTGGCGCGATGGCCACGCGGGCGACGACGCCGCGGCCCTCGCGCCGGTCGGCCAGGCATTGGGGATCGCCGACGTGGCCGCGGCCACCGCCGATGCGCAGGTCAAGGCGCAACTGCGCGCCAACACCGAACAGGCGCTGGCGGCCGGCGTGTTCGGCGTGCCGACCCTGCAGATCGACGACACCCTGCTGTGGGGCAACGACGCGCACCCGCTGATGCGCGCGGTGCTGGCCGACCCGCAACTGCTGCAGCGCGGCGACATGGCGCGCCTGAGCGCGCTGCCGGTCGCGGTGCAGCGCAACGCCTGAGCGGTCGCCATGTCCATCGATCTCCCCAATCACTGGAGTTTCAGCGGATGCGCATCGGCATCGTCGTAGATTCCGCCTGCGATCTGCCGCAGGACTACATCGCCCAGTATGACCTGGTGGTGTTGCCGATCAGCGTGCGCCTCGGCGGCACCGTGCTGGCCGATCAGCGCGACGAAGCGGCGACCCTGGAATTCCTGCACGCGCAGGTCAGCGCGCACGGCGCCGAGGCCGAGACCGTGCCGTACAGCGTGGCGCAGATCCGCGAGCTGTTCCTGAGCCGGCTGGTCATCGACTACGACCACGTGTTCTGCCTGACCATCGCCAAGACCCGCAGCCCGATCCACGATCACGCGCAGCAGGCCGGCTTCGCCATCCTCAACGACTACAAGCCGATCCGTCAGGCAGCCGGCCACGCCTCGCCGTTCGCGCTGCGGGTGATCGACACCGGCAACCTGTTCGCCGCACAGGCGGTGATCGCCGTCGAGGCGGTGCGGTTGCGTGCCGACGGTGCCGGCGTGCAGGCCATCCGCGAGCGGCTGGAGACGCTGGCCGAGCACACCCACGGCTACATGATCGCGCGCGACCTGTACTACCTGCGCAGCCGCGCGCGCAGCAAGGGCGACCGCAGCGTCGGCCTGCTCAGCGCCGCGCTCGGCTCGGCCCTGGACATCAAGCCGGTGCTGCACTGCCACCGTGGCGAGACCGCGCCGGTGGCCAAGCTCAAGGGCTTCGACCACGCCGTGCAGACCCTGTTCGGCCTGGCCGCCAAGCGCGTGGCCGCCGGGTTGATGACGCCCACGCTGTGCCTGAGCTATGGCGGCGAGCTGGCGGAACTGCGCGCCCTGCCCGGCTACGCGGCGCTGCGCCAGGCCTGCGACGGCCACGGCGTAGAGCTGCTGGAGAGCGTGATGAGCCTGACCGGCATGGTCAACGTCGGCAAGGGCGCGCTGGTGCTGGGCTTCGCCGGGGAGGCGCTGCACTTCGGCTGATCGCCCGCGGGCCGCGTCGACGGCGGGTCGCTGCCGGCTCTGCTAGGCTGCGCCGCTTCGTACCGCCCACAAGAGATGCCCATGGCCGTCACCTACTCGATCAGCCTGCCCGATCCCGCCCGTGCCCGCGGCAGCAACCCGTCGCTGAGCTTCACTGCGCACGGCGCCGACGCCTTCGCCGAACAACTGCAGGCCGCGCTGAGCGACCCGGCCTGGTTCGAGCGCTGGCGCGCGCTGCAGCCGGAGCCGGACGAGGTCGATCCGGCCCTGGGCGTGACCGATCCGGCGGCACGGGTGACCGGCCGCCAGGACGATCTGCGCATCGATCTGTCCGCCACCACCAGCATCCCCGGCGACATCCTCAAGCAGCGCCTGCGCCTGCTGGCTGGCAGCGGCTGGGAACTGCGCGACGTGCGCTGAGCCGAACGGCACGGCCGCCGCGCTGCGGTGGCCGATGCGTCTGCTGCGCCGCTGCTAGGCTGTATCGACATTCATTTCAGCCACATTGGGATAGAGGCCAGATACAGGAAAGCCAAGAAATGAGTTGGCTTGCGATCGAAGCGCGTGGCGATGAG
>NZ_NKUH01000097.1:0-3008 GCF_009192895.1 Xanthomonas sp. LMG 12460
CGCCACCACCGCCAGACTGCTGCTGCGTCCGGTTGCTTCCAACGTAGCTGTCGCTATCTGTCTTTGTATAGACGGCGCAATAACTAGTGTTGCAAACAATAATGGAATATCCCGAGAAAATGGCGTGCTCGTAATTTGATTCAAAATTTGCAAGAAATGTTTTGGTGATCGCATCCGGCATGGGTGAGCCTATATTGCACCCAGTGCACATGTATGGTCCTAGTGTCTGCGGAGCTACGCCGAAAGCGTTCCAAGATGCGAATCCAGTTGCAATAACAAACGCCAAGCCGATAGTGAAAAAAAGACTTTGCTTCCTGCATCTGTCAATCATGTCGTATCCATTAATGGCTGTTACAGCAGTTTTTGATTATCTCTTGGGAGATTTGACGTGCCGACTGCTGCTGAGCGGCTGTCAACTTAATCTGAAGTTGAGCAACTAGCTGCGATGATTGTGCATTTGGGAAAACTTGATTGGCAGCGTTGTAATAAGCAAAGCTCATTACTGGGTCCGCGGGTGTTATTATCCCTGCGGAATAGGCGTTGCCTAGTGAGAGCAGTGCGTCTACGCTTCCAAGTCGCGAAGCCGATTGTAGATAAGAAAGGGAATTTGCTTTCCATTCTGAGGCCAGGTCTGAGTTTTTTAAATAATCTCTCTGCGGACCAATAACGGACTCGGGGGAGGCTGCGTAGTAGAGTCTCGCTTCTATAGAACCCTGTTGTGCTGCTTTCTGCAGCCATGCCGTTTCGTAATATCCAGAGTCAGAGGCAAGTGCGGCGCAATCATTAAGATTTCTCTCGATCCCTGCCAAATACTCGCGGCCCACCCCCGCTTTTTTCATGGCTTCCAACGCATTCATGCTCTTTGCGTCTAAAGCGTCCTTGCATTCTTGCACTGCGAGAAATATTGAGTACGTGGCAACGGCATCCCCTTGATCCGACTTGACTTTAAGAGAGCGGACGTAACTAAGTACATCACCAGCGGGGCGGCCAGAAGATAAGCGATTTATGACGAACGCGCGTTCACCAACCGGCGTGACGACTGATCTGTCTATCACGGTAAAAGGAACTGAAATGGGATAAGGATTTTTTTTATTTTTCGTTTCTGCGTCTTTATTTGTTGGTCGCGTGTTAGCTTGATTTAGGCCTGGGTTTGTGTGGATAGTAATACTAATTGCGAGCGCTGCGCATGCGAGGAGGCAAGCGGTGATGATCAAAATTTGCCTTCTGCTACTCATAATCAGTACCTTCCTTAGCGACACAAACTCGACTATACAGATAATTGTTAGATTTACATCAACAATGGCCCGTATTTTTTAAGGTTGCAGTAGGTCCATACATTGACCGAACTCCCCACACAGCACCAAAGGAACGTCGGCTGTAAAGAATTGTAACTGCACTGTAACCGCGCTGGTACTTATGTGGGCATACAAGTGGTGCCACACAGCGCAGCTTACGCCACGTCGCCCAGTAGTGCGCTTGCTATTTGCATGCCGCCGCGGCTCAGCCGCCGCTGGCCTGCTGCAGCGAGGGGGTGCGCCAGCCGGCACGCACGCCCCAGAAGTAGAAGCCCAGCGCGACCACGCCGACCACCACCAGGTCCGGCCCGTAGGACAGGTAACCGTGGCCGCCGAAGGTGGTGCTGCCGGCCCACGACAGCAGGGCGATGGTCGGCAGGTAGGCGATCAGCCAGCTGGCGCCGCGCAGGTGCCGACGGAAATCCTTCCAGCCGTCGCGCTGCTGGTAGTAGGCGTACACCGGCAGGGCCACCAGCATCAGCAGGATGATCTCGCCGGTCAGCGGCCAGCGCGCCCAGTACAGCAGTTCGGTGGCCAGCACGAAGGCGGCGGCGGCCAGCACCGGCAGGCCGGCGATGCGCAGCGGGCGGTGCATCTCCGGCGCGTGCTTGCGCAGCGCCATCGCGCTGATCGGGCCGGTCAGGTAGGAAATGATCGTCGCCACCGAGATCACCGCCGCCAGCGTGCCCCAGCCGCGGAAGAAGAACAGGAACAGGTAGGACACCAGCAGGTTGAAGAACATCGCCGGGCGCGGCACGCCCCAGGTCGGATGGATCCGGCCCAGCACCTTGGGCATGGTGCCGTTGCGCTCCATGCCGTAGATCATCCGCGCGGTGGTGGCGGTGTAGGTGATGCCGGTGCCGCTGGGGCTGACGAAGGCGTCCACGTACAGCAGCATCGCCAGCCAGTGCAGGTTGACGATGATCGCCAGCTGCGCGAACGGCGAGCGGAAGTCGATGCCGTGCCAGCCGGCCTTGGCCAGCAGGTCCGGCGGAACCGCGCCCAGGTAGGCGACCTGCAGCAGCACGTAGACCACCGTGGCCAGCGCGATCGAGCCGAGCACGGCGAACGGGATGCTGCGCCCGGGATTGCGCGCCTCGCCGGCCAGGTTCACCGGACTCTGGAAGCCGTTGAAGCTGAACACGATGCCGGCGGTGGCCACCGCGGTGAGCACCGCGGCGAAGTCGATGGTGTGGCTGCCGCCGTGCAGGCCGACGCTGAAGTTCTCGCTGTGGAAGCCGCTGGCGATCAGCGCCACGCCGGTCAGCGCCGGCACCACCAGCTTGAACACGGTGATCAGGCTGTTGGAGCGCGCGAACAGCTTGACGCTCCAGAAGTTCAGCAGGAAATACACCAGCACCAGCACCGCGGCGATGCACAGGCCGGGCACCGACAGCTCGCCGGCGCCGCCGGGCTGCTGCACGTACAGGTCCTGCGCCCACTGCCACGGCCAGGACGCCATGTACTGCACCGAGGCCTCGGCCTCCACCGGGATCACCGACACGATCGCGATCCAGTTGGCCCAGCCGGCGATGAAGCCGACCAGCGAACCGTGCGAATAGTGGCTGTAGCGGACCATGCCGCCGGACTCGGGGAACATCGCGCCCAGCTCGGCATAGGCCAGGGCGATGGTGGTGACGATCGCCGCGCCCAGCACCCAGGCCCAGATCGCACCGGGGCCGGCCAGCCCGGCGGCGCGCCAGGCGCCGAACA
>NZ_NKUH01000098.1:0-12743 GCF_009192895.1 Xanthomonas sp. LMG 12460
CTCTCCCGGGGGAGAGGGGCTAGCCGCTCCCTTCTCCCCTCGGGAGAAGGTGGCCCGAAGGGCCGGATGAGGGTACGGGCGCCAGCCTGGTGCACCCGAACATCGCGCGTCGCTGCGCGCCGGACCCTCTCCCCAACCCCTCTCCCGGGGGGAGAGGGGCTCAAAGCGTCAGTACTTCTTCTCGACGTTGAACATCCAGGTCTGGTCGCTGCCGCTGTCGCCGTCGGTCACGCCGCGGTACTCCACGCGCGTGGACAGGCCCTGGTCGGTGCTGAACACCACGCCCACGCCCAGCATCAGCCGGTTGCGGTCGTACACGCTCTGCCCGGTGCGGTACAGGGTGCCGCCGACGATGTCGGCATAGCCCAGCGTGGCGTCGCCGCGGCCCTGGAAGTCGTGCTGGTACTCGAGCCGGAACTGCGGCGTCAGCCGTCCCCAGGTCATCTGCCGGCGCCATTCCAGGCGCAGGCCGAGGTTGCCGGTGGTGGTGGCCACGTCCATGTCCTCGTAGCGCAGCGCATACGGCGCCATCGCCGCTTCGCTGTAGGCGTCCAGCGTGGCGCGCGCGGCATCCACCCGCGCGTACGGGGTGATCTGCCAATCGCCGCGCTGCAGATCGGCACCGGCCGACAGCGACGCGATCCACTGGTGGCCG
Source organism: Xanthomonas sp. LMG 12460 (assembly GCF_009192895.1). NCBI lineage: Bacteria > Pseudomonadati > Pseudomonadota > Gammaproteobacteria > Lysobacterales > Lysobacteraceae > Xanthomonas > Xanthomonas sp. LMG 12460. The sequence continues at coordinate 656 of NZ_NKUH01000098.1, forward strand.
CTGCGGTCGCCTTCGGCCAGGGCGCCGTTGTCGGTGACGTAGCGGCGCAGGTCGTAGGACAGCAACTGGTAGCCGACCAGGGTGTCGAAGAACAGCGTCTGGCCCGGGTGATAGCTGGCATACAGCGCCAGCGTGTACGCGGTCGACTTGCTGCGGCTGCCGTCGCGGCCGACATCGCTGTCGTCGCGGCCGAAGCCCACGCCCGCGCCCAATGCGAAGGACGAGGAGACGCGGTAATCGGCGCCCAGGCTCAGGCCATCGGTCTGGAAATCCACGCCGGCGCGCTGCGACTGCCTGTCCAGGCTGCCGGAGCGGATCGCACCACCCACCCACAGGCCCAGATCGCCTGCCGCAGTGGCATCGCGTGGTGCCGCCGACGCGGTGTCGGCGCCGCCGTCCATGGCGCCGTCGCGCAGGTCGCGGTTGGCCGGGTCGCACGCTTGCGCGTCCAGGTTGCGATCGCTCTGCAGCGTGCGGTCGCGCTGGCGGCACTGCGAGCTGGCCTGGAAGCTCACGCCGTTGTCGAAGCCGCGCGCACCCCGGTGGGTCGCCTCCAGGCGGCGCTGGAAGTTGTCGATCTGCGCCTTGGCGAAGCGCCGGGTCGACTCGGCCTGCGCGTCGATCAGACCACGCACCTGCGCATCCTGGGTCGGATCCCGGCGCGGCGCGATCACGAACACGATGTCCGCCGCGGCCGAGGTCGCGTATGCATTAGACAGGGTGAAGCGCACCGTGGCGTTGCCGGAGAAGGCCGGGTTCGGCACGAAGGTCAGTATGAAGCCCGGGCCGTCGTCCGCGGCCGCGGTCGGCACGCCGGCGGCCCTGGCGGCCGCGCGGGTGATCGTCGCGGTACCGGCGTTGGCCGGCAGCACCGCGACCACGGCGGCCGCCACGAACGGACCGCCGGTGGCGTCGCGGGTGACGTCCAGGGTCTGCGTCTGCCCGGTCACCGCCGGCACCGTCACCGACACCGCGATGGGGCGGGCGTTGACGGTGATGGTGACCACGGCCGGGGCCGAACTGCCGCCGGCGCCGATGGCGGTGTAGTGCACGCTGTCCACGCCCACGTAGCCCGGCGCCGGCGTGTACACCAGGCGCACGCCATCGACGGTCGCGGTGCCGTGGCTGGGCGCGGTGGCGATGGCGATGCTGTCGATGCTGCCGGTGTCGTTGCCGGTGACCGCCAGGGTCAGCGCGGTATCCACGAGGGTGGCGCCGGTGTCGTTCGCCGCCACCGGTGCCGGCACCGCCGAGGCGATGGTCAGGGTGTAGGCCTGCGTGGCCGAGAAGCCGTTGGCGTCGCTCACCTTGATGCTGAAGGCGAAGCTGCCGGCCGCGCTCGGCGTGCCGGACAGCACGCCCGCCGGGGTCAGGCTCAGCCCGGTCGGCAGCGCGCCGCTGACCACGCTGTAGCTGTACGGTGCGGTGCCGCCGCTGGTGCTCAGGGTCTGGTTGTACGCGGTGCCCGCGGTGCCGGCAGGCAAGGTCGGCTGCCCCGGAGTCAGGGTCGGCGCCGCGATGCTCAGCGTGTAGCTGCGGCTGGCCTGGCCGGGGACGCCGGCGGTGCTGTCGGTGACGGTGGCGGTGAAGACGAAACTGCCCGCCTGGGTCGGGGTACCGGACAGCACGCCGGCCGCGCTCAGGCTCAGCCCGGCCGGCAACGCGCCGGTAGCGAGGCTGTAGCTGTAGGGCGCGGTACCGCCGGTGGCGCTGAGCGCCTGACTGTAGGCGCTGCCCGCGGTGCCGGCCGGCAGCGCCGGCGGCGACAGCGTCAGCGTCGGAGAGGCCACCGTCAGGGTGAACGCCTGCGCCGCAGTGAAGGCGTTGGCGTCGGTAACGCCCACGGTGAACGCGAAGTTGCCGGCCGTGGTCGGCGTACCGGACAGCACGCCGCCCGCGCTCAGGCTCATCCCGCTCGGCAAGGCGCCGGCGTTGAGCACATAGCTGTACGGTGCGGTGCCGCCGCTGGTGCTCAGCGCCTGGCTGTAGCTGGCGTTGATCGCCGCTGCCGGCAACGTCGGCGGGGTGATGGCCAGGGTCGGCGAGGCGATGGACAGGGTGTAGGCGTGCGAGCCGCCGAAACTGCCGGCATCGGTGACGCCGACGACGAAGGTGAAACTGCCGGCCACGGTCGGGGTGCCGGATAGGACACCGGCACTGCTCAGGCTCAGGCCCGCAGGCAAGGCACCGGAGCTGAGCGCGTAGGTGTAGGGCGCCGTCCCGCCGCTGGTGCTCAACGTCTGGCTGTAGGCGGTGCCCGCGGTCCCGGACGGCAGGGTGGACGGGGCGACGGTCAAGGTCGGCGCCACGATCGCCAGCGTATAGCTGCGCGACGCCTGGCCCGGCGTTCCGGAGGTACTGTCGGTCGCGACCAGGGTGAAGCTGAAATTGCCGGTCACGGTGGGCGTGCCGCTGAGCGCACCGGTCGCACTGTTGACGGTCACGCCTGCCGGCAAGGCGCCGGCCGTGACGGCATAGGTGTACGGCGCGATGCCGCCGCTGGCCTGGGTGATCGCCGCGCTGTAGGCCTGGCCGGCGGTGCCGTTGGGCAGGGTCGTCGCCGGCAGCGTCACGGTTGGCGCAGCCACCGTCAACGTATAGGCACGGCTACCACTGATGGGCGACGCGCCGCTGTCGGTCGCGGACACGGTGAAATTGAAGCTGCCGCTGCCGCTGGGCGTGCCGGTCAGCACGCCGGCGGAACTCAGCAGCATGCCCACCGGCAATGTGCCGGTGGTGATCGCGAAGCCATATGGCGCCGTCCCACCACTGGCCGTCAAGGTCTGGCTGTAGCTGGTGCCGGCGGTGGCCGCCGGTAGCGACGTCGGCGAGATCGTCACCACCGCATCGTCGTTGAGGATCGTGCCGGTGGCGGTGGCGCGGGCGATGGTGGCGTTGCTGGCAGCGGACAGGGTCACCGTGAACGTCTCGTCCGGCTCGACGGTGGTGTCGCCGATGATCGTCACTGCGATGCTCTGCACGGTGGTGCCGGGCGCGAAGGCCAGCGGACCCGAGGTGGCGACATAGTCGCTGCCGGCAGTGGCGGTGCCGTCGGCGGTCCCGTAGTTGACCATGACGGTTTGGCCGCTGGCGGCGCTGAGGGTAACCGTGAACGTCGCCGTGGTGTTGCCGCTGTTGCCTTCGATGACGCTGACATCGCCGATCGAGAGCGACGGCTGCGCATCGTCGTTGACGATGGTGCCCTGGCCCTGTCCGTCGGCGACGGTGGCGCCGCTGACGTTGCTGACGTTGACGAAGAAGGTTTCGTCGGGTTCGTTGAGCGTGTCGCCGATCACCTGCACGGTGAAGGTGGCACTGCTGCTGCCGGCCGGAATGGTCAGCCCGTTCACGCTGGAGGAGATGTAGTCGGTGCCCGCGGTCGCGGTGCCGTTGGCGGTGGCGATGTCGAAGCTGACCCCGCCACTGCCGGCCGGCTGGCTGAGCGAGACGGTGAAGGTGAACGCGGTGTTGCCGGAATTGCCCTCGTTCTGCGACACGTCGTTGACCGACAGCGCCGGCTGGTCGTCGTTGAGGATGGTGCCGGTGGCGCTGGAGGGGTTGCCGATCGAGTAGCCGGTACCGTTGGCCACCTGGAAGATCACCGTCTCGTCCGGCTCCACAGTGGTATCGGTGACCGGGGTGACGCTGAAGCTGGCGGACGTCGCGTTGGCCGGCACCACGACGCTGCTGACCGCACCGGTGTAGTCGGTCCCGCTGGTGGCCGTGCCGCTGCGGGTCAGGTTCACCGTGGTCGCCGAACTGTTGGTCGAGCTCAGCGTCACCGTGTAGACGAAGGGCGTGCCGCTGTCCTCGTTGGCGCTGGACGGGGAGACCGTGATGCTGGCGCTGCGCGAGGGGTTGATGGTGATGTTGAAGACGACCTGGTTGTTGTCCTGGTCCAGCAGGTAGAACGAGTCCGAGGTCGCGCCGTCCCCGTTGTTGGTATAGGTCACCGTCTGTGTGCCAGGACCGGACTGCTGGCTGAGCACGAAACTGCCGTGCGCAGGCTGCACAAGAGGATCGGTCATGCCACCGTTCGAGTCCCCGTCGCAGTCGCTGACGTCGAACGTCACCGATTGGCCCTGGTTCACGGTCGCGGTTTTAGGCGACGGGCAGTACAAAGCCATGCAAACCTGCGACGTCGTCATCAACAGCAGCGCCATCAGCCAACGCAACATCCGTCGCACGCCGCTCGATGCGGAGCATTTTGTAGACATATTTCGATTCCCCCAAAACGCGCCACCCCATGGGCGCTGGCAGCCATCCTGGTGCCTCGGACTTCGCGGAACATCGGCCCAGCAAGCATCGGCCGTGCGCGTCGCGCGGCCATTGGAACAGCAAATCCGACGCCGCGTAAAGCAACAAATGCGTCACGTCTGTCTGGTTCAGCGAAATCGTCGCTTGCAAGTCGCCGAAGTCGTGATTAAGTAGTCTGGCGCCAGACACGAGGTCTGCCGCCATCCACTCCGGGGGGAGATCCGCATGAGCGAGTTCTTCATCGGTCAGATCATGCTGACCGGTTTCGCGTTTGCGCCAAAATATTTTGCGCAGTGCAACGGGCAATTGCTGCCGATCAATCAGAACCAGGCCCTGTTCAGTCTGCTCAGCACCCGCTTCGGCGGCGACGGCAAGACCACCTTCGGCTTGCCGGACATGCGCGGGCGCACGCCGGTGGGCTATGGGCCGTCGGCCGATCCGGCGTGGCAGCCGCCTGCGGTGCCGATGGGCCAGGCCGCCGGCGCGGAGACGGTGACGCTGGTAGGCGACAACCTGCCCCCGCATACCCACCTGATGACTTGCAGCAGCGCCAACGGTGACAACCGCATACCGACCGGCCGCCTGTTCGCCAACAACTACATCCCTACTGGAACTCCGCACGCGCTGTACGCTGCGCCAGGGGCAACGGTGCCACTGGCGCAGTCCACCATCGCCAATAGCGGCGGCGGCCAGGCGCATCCGAACGTGCAGCCGTACACCACGATCAATTTCTGCATCGCGCTGTCCGGCATCTTCCCTTCGCGCAGCTAGGCGCATCCGCATCCGGGCACGCCGCGCACAGTCGTGCGCGTGGCGCCTCATCGACCAGGAAGCATCTCATGGGCACTCCCTTCATCGGCGAAATCCGCATGTTCGGCTTCGGCCGTACGCCCCAGGGCTGGCAGGCGTGCGACGGCTCGCTGCTGCAGATCTCCGAATACGAACCGTTGTACGTCCTGCTCGGCACTGCCTACGGCGGCAACGGCACCAGCACCTTCGGCGTGCCGGATCTGCGTGGTCGCCTGCCGATCCACCAGGGTCAGGGACCGGGCCTGAGCAACTACCCGCTCGCCCAGCGCGCAGGCACCGAGACGGTGACATTGACGGAGCTGCAGATGCCGGCACACACGCATACCGCGCAGGCCACCACCGCCGCGGCCACCACCACCGCGCCCGCCGGGCTGTTGCCGGCCGCGGTCAACGGGAGCCAGTTCTATACAAGCGACGTCACCGGCGCCACGATGCTGGCGCTGTCGCCGCAAAGCACGTCCTTCGCTGGCGGCAACCAACCGCACGACAACGTCATGCCGACGCTGACCGTGCAGTACTGCATCGCCACCACCGGCATCTTCCCGCAACAGGCCTGACCTCTGCGCCGCGCCGACACGGCCGCGGCACGCATCCGCTCATCGGAGGAATCCGCTCATGACCGAACCCTATATCGGCGAAATCCAGCTGTTCGGCTTCGACTACAACCCGTACGGCTGGGCGTTGTGCAACGGCGCCACCCTGCCGATCACGCAGAACACCGTGCTGTATTCCCTGCTCGGCGTGGCCTACGGCGGCAATGGCACCACCACGTTCCAACTGCCGAATTTCGTGACGCGCGCCGGCTGCCAGCAGGGCGCGGGGCCTGGACTGACGCCGCACACGCTGGGCAGCAATTTCGGCTCGGCGTCGGTGAGCCTGCAGAGCACGCAGATCCCCATGCACCAGCACGGGGTCACTGCTGCCTCACAGCCGGATGGCACGAAGAAAACCGCTTCGCCTGCGAGCGGTGTCGCCCTGTCGACGCTGAACGTGAATACCGAGCGTCCGTTCCTGGCCGTCGCGCCGAACACGCAGTTCTCCCCGACCATGTTGATGCCCACCGGCATCGGCCAGGCGCACGAGAACCGGCAGCCGTATCTGGCGGTGAACTTCTGCATCGCCTTGCAGGGCAACTATCCGGTCTTCAACTGAGGCAGGCGTGATGTCGATCGCCGCCTCGCCCGGCTTTCCGCAACGGGACGCCGGGTGGGCAGCGCCCGCTGCGCTGCAGGCACGCGGCATCAGCGTGCGGCCGGCGCGTTCGGCAGACCTGGACTGGCTGCGCGACCTATACGCCAGTACGCGCCGCGACGAACTGGCCGCGGTGCCGTGGCCGGAACAAACCAAGCGCGCCTTTCTCGACCAGCAGTTTGCCTTGCAGCATGCGCACTATCTGCAGCACTTTCCCGGCGCGGACTTCCTGATCGTGGAAGACGCGCACGCGCGGCTGGGGCGGCTGTATCTGGACCGCAGCACGGATCCGCACGTCCTGGTCGATATCAGCCTGCTGCCGGACTGCCGCGGCCACGGCATCGGCGGCGCACTGATCGCGCAGGCACAGGCGCTCGCGCATGCGGATGGGCGCGCACTGACGCTGCACGTGCTGCATGCCAATCCCGCAGCGCAGCGGCTCTACGCGCGGCTGGGCTTCGTTGCCGGCGAGGCCGGCCAGACCCATCTGGCCATGCGCTGGGATGGCGCCGGCACGAAGCCGGACGCGCGCGTCAGTTGAACACCGCCTGATACAGGAAGCCGTCGCGTTCGCGCGCGACCGGCACCAGGAAGATGCCGATCTCGCCCAGGCGCGGATGGCGCATCTGGTAGGTCTGCTGCGGAAACAGAAAAGCCGAGCCGTTGCGGAACAGCAGCGAGAACGGGGCGCGCCGCGCCGCGGGCGGCGTCGGCAGCGGCCGCGCCTCGACCAGCACGAATGCGACCTCGCCTTCGTTCAACTGCGCCGAGAACGTCTCGTTCACGCTTCCAGCGAAGTGTTCCAAGCTCAACAGCTCCATCCTTGACTCCAGGTGTGGTTCGGCACGGTCGCCATGCCGGCATCGTCGCGTGCCGTCGCGACGCGCACAAGCGCTGTGCGGGCATTTGTCCACACCGCCTTTTGTCCACCCCTCAAGTGCAGCTGCGAGGCGCTGGCGCGGTGGCGGCCATCCCGAGGCGATGCGGCGTCGCCGACGACCAATGCGCGGCCGCATGACACGCTGTTGCATGAACGGGGTGAAGCGGGCGCGCACACCGGCCCGCGCGGTGCCACAATACTGCACGGGCCAGTTCGGTTAAGTTCAGCCGAACGGATCGATCCTATGTTGTATTTTCGTTAAAGGTCGCGATGGCGTCTTCCGAATCCAATCTGGTGCAGTTGTCGGGCGTGCGCATCGACCGCGGCGGCCGGGCGATCCTGCGCGACGTCTCGCTGAGCGTGCCGCGCGGCAGCATCACCGCGGTGCTCGGCCCCTCCGGCAGCGGCAAGTCCACGCTGCTGGCGGCGCTGACCGGCGAACTGGAGCCGGCCGCGGGGACGCTGCAGGTGTTCGGCAAGCCGCTGCCGCGCGGCAGCCGTGCGCTGCGCGAGACGCGCAAGAGCATCGGCGTGCTGCTGCAGGGCAACGGCCTGCTGACCGACCTGAGCGTGGCCGAGAACGTGGCGCTGCCATTGCGCGCCCACACCCGCCTGCCCGAACCGGTGCTGCAGCGGCTGGTCGCATTGAAGCTGCACGCGGTGGGCCTGCTGGCCGCTGCCGACGCCTGGCCGCGCGAGCTGTCCGGCGGCATGGCGCGGCGCGTGGCGCTGGCGCGGGCACTGGCCCTGGACCCGCCGCTGATGATCTACGACGAACCCCTGACCGGGCTGGACCCGATCGCCTCCGGCGTGATCATGAGCCTGATCCAGCGCCTCAACCACACCCTGGGCCTGACCAGCATCATCGTCAGCCACCACGTCCACGAGACCCTGCCGATCTGCGACCAGGCCGTGGCCATCGCCAACGGCGGCGTGGTCTTCGCCGGCACCCCGCAGGACCTGCAGGCCAGCAGCGATCCGTTGCTGCAGCAGTTCCTGCACGGCCGTCCCGACGGCCCGATCCCGTTCGATGCGCCGCAGCGCGCGCGGAGCGCCGCCTGATGGCCATCGTTGCCCCGATCCGTTCCCTGGGCCGTGCCGGGCTGTTCTTCCTGACCGTGCTGCGCGGCTCGCTGCCGACCCGGGACCTGCTGGCCGAGCTGATCCGCGAGATCTACAAGGTCGGCGCGCGTTCGCTGCCGATCATCGCCGTGGGCGGCGCCTTCGTCGGCCTGGTGCTGACCCTGCAGGGCTACCGCACGCTGCAGACCTATGGCGCCTCCGATGCGCTGTCCACGCTGCTCGGCCTGTCGCTGTACCGCGAGCTGGCGCCGGTGCTGACCGCGCTGCTGTTCATCGGCCGCGCCGGCAGTTCCATCGCCGCCGAGCTCGGCCTGATGCGTGCGACCGACCAGATCAAGGCGCTGGAGCTGATGGCGATCGACCCGGTGGCCAAGGCGGTGGCGCCGCGCTTCTGGGCGGCGGTGCTGACCGTGCCGCTGCTGACCGGCATCTTCTGCTCGCTGGCGATCAGCGCCAGCTATTTCGAGGCGGTGGCGGCGCTCGGCCTGGACCGCGGCACGTTCTGGTCGGCGCTGTCGAGCAGCGTGGATTTCTGGGACGACTTCGGCGTGGCGATGCTGAAGTCGGCGGTGTTCGGCGGCACGGCGGCGCTGGTGGCGGCCTATGTCGGCTTCCATGCCGAGCCGACCATCGAGGGCACTTCGGTGGCCACCACCCGCGCCGTGGTCAACGCCTCGCTGCTGGTGCTGATGTTCAACTTCGTCATGTCGGCGCTGCTGTTCCGCTGAGCGGCGCCAACGCGGGACCGGCCGGCGACGGCAGGCTCCGCGGCAACATCCCGGTCGCGGCACTGGCGCCGCGGCCACGCTGAATCAACAAGGTAGACACGTTATGGCTCTCCGTGGTCCCCGTCTCGAGTTCGCCGTCGGCGCCTTCCTGCTGCTGGGCCTGGCCTCGCTGCTGGTGCTGGCGCTGGCTTCCACCAACCGCCAGTGGGGCTTCGGCGGCCACCGCTACGATCTGGTCGCGCGCTTCTCGCAGATCGGCCAGCTGCGTGCGCAGGCGCCGGTGAAGATCGGCGGCGTCATCATCGGCCAGGTCGCCAAGATCGACCTGGACCCGACCAAGTTCGACTCGGTGGTGACCCTGTCCATCGACGACAAGTACAAGGACCTGCCGGCCGACACTTCGGCGGCGATCCTGACCAGTGGCCTGCTGGGCGAGAGCTATGTCGGCCTGCAGCCCGGCGGCGACCCCGACACGCTCAAGCCCGGCCAGGAAATCGCCTTCACCCAGCCGGCGGTGGACCTGATCCAGCTGGTCGGCAAGTACATGTTCGGCGGCGGCAGCGCCGGCGGCGACAAGAACGCAACACCCGCTGCCGCACCCTCGGCCGACCCCACCACGCCCGCAACGGAACCCAAGCCATGACGATCAAACTGCTTTCCGCCGCTCTCGCCGCCGCGCTGGCCGTGGCCGCGCCCTCCGCCGCCCTGGCCCAGGCCGCCGCGCCGGCCGCCGCCACCCAGGCCGGTTCGGCCAGCAAGGTGGTGCTGGAGAACAGCACGCGCATCCTGACCACGCTGGAACAGCGCCGCGGCGAGTTCAAGAGCAACCCGACCGCGCTGCGCCAGTTCATCGACAGCGAGATGAACAAGTCCTTCGACCGCGACTACGCCGCCCGCCTGGTGCTGGGCGTGCACGGCCGCGGCGCCTCAGACGCCGACGTCAAGCTGTTCGGCGACGCGATGGCCGACAACCTGATGCAGCGCTACGGCACCTCGCTGCTGACCTTCGAAGGCAAGCCGCAGGTGCGGGTGAAGTCGGAAACCCCGCTGCCCGGCGGCCGCGGCGTCAAGGTCTCCACCGAGCTGCTGCGCAGCGGCGGCGACCCGGTGCCGGTGGACTACCTGCTGCGCAACACCGGCGCGGGCTGGAAGATCTTCGACGTGATGGTCGAGGGCGTGTCCTACGTGCAGACCTTCCGCAACCAGTTCGACACCCCGCTGCGCAACAAGTCGATCCCCGAGGTTGCGGCCGAGCTGCGCAACGGCACGCTGCAGGCGGCACCGGCGGGCAACAGTGGCAAGTGATGCGCCGCAGCTGCGCCGCGACGGCGACACGCTCGCGCTGAGCGGCGTGCTCGACCGTGCGGCGGCAACCGCGCTGTGGCCGGCAGCGCTGCGCGCGCTGCCGGGCGCACGCGCGCTGGACCTGCAGGCCGTCTCGCGGGTGGACAGCGCCGGCCTGGCGCTGCTCGCCGAACTTGCCGCGCGCCTGCGTGCCCAGGGCCAGGCCGAGGTCGCCATCCACGGCGCCCCGGCCGGCCTGACCGACCTGAGCGCCGCCTACCGGCTGGCCTCGACCCTGGACTTCCACTCTCCCCCTGCGGCGAGCTGACACATGAACGTGCTGCGTATCCTTACCTCCCTGACCCTGGCCGCCGCCCTGGGCGCCTGCGCTGGCGCGCCCAAGCGCACGCCGCCGCCGCCACCGCCGCCGGTGGCACAGACCGCGCCGGCCGCCGGCGACAGCGCCGCGGCTCCCGATACGCACGCCACACCGGCGACCGCGGACAGCGCCACCGGCATGGACACCGGCGCCGCGCCGGCATCGGCAAGCGCGCCTGCGGCGATGCCGCCGGCGAGTGCTGCCCCGGGCGCCGGGTCGGCCAACGGCACGCCGACCTCGGCCGAGGACGACTACGCCGCGCTGTACGGCGGCGACCCGTACAACCCGGTCGCCGATCCGACCCTGCCGGAGGGCGTGCCTGCACCGCAGAGCTACGATCCGTGGGAGAAGTTCAACCGCAAGGTGCATGCCTTCAACAACGTGGTCGACCGTGGCGTGGCGCGGCCGCTGGCACGCGCCTACGTCAACGTGGTGCCGCGGCCGGTGCGGTTGGGCGTGACCAACTTCTTCGACAACCTCAGTTCGCCGCTGACCATGGTCAACCAGCTGCTGCAGGGCCGTCCGCTGCAGGCGGGGCAGACCCTGAGCCGGTTCCTGATCAACAGCACGCTGGGCATCGGCGGCATCTTCGACCCGGCCACCGACGCCAACCTGCCGCGGCGCAGCGAGGACTTCGGCCAGACCCTGGGTGTGTGGGGCTGGCGCCGCTCGCGTTACCTGGAACTGCCGTTGTTCGGCCCGCGCACGGTGCGCGATGCGTTCGGCCTGGTCGGCGACGCGCCGCTGTCGCCACTGCAGCAGATCGAGGAAGACCGAGTGCGCATCGGTCTGCAGGGCCTGCAGTTGGTCGACACGCGCGCGCAGTTGCTGTCGCTGGACAGTCTGCGCGACCAGGCGCCGGACGAGTACCAGTTGACCCGCGATGCGTGGCTGCAGCGCCGCAACTATCAGATCGAGAGCGACATGCGCGGGCACAAGCGTCAGGACGACGATCTGCCGGCCTATCTGCGCGAGGAAGAGACCAATCCGACGGTGCCGGTGGATGCGATGCCGGTCCCGGAGTGGCGCGGCGGTCGCTGAGTCGCCTGCACGTAGGCAGCACAGAAAACCCCGGCTTCGGCCGGGTTTTTTGTGCCTGAACTTTTTTGCCATCGCGCACAGTAGTAGCAGCGCAGAGTGGAATGGCTGTTGGATTGCGGCGGGTGATGCCATATTTGCAGCGGACGTCGACGTGCCGTCGCTTCGCTCTTGCTGTTGCTCTTGCTGTTGCTCTTGCTGTTGCTCTGGCTGTTGCTCTGGCTGTTGCTGTTGCTGTTGCTCTTGCTTTGGCTGTTGATTTACCGGGGTCCCCTCGGCACGGCAGCCACGGCGGGGAAAAACCCGAAGGGCGGCGCACAGGGACGTGCGCCGTTCGCGGCAGGGGCAGGATGCCCCTTCCGCGAATCCCCGTCGTGGCTGCGAACCTGGAGCGCGCAGCGCGGAAGGCGCGCTGCGGGGTGTGCTTTCTTTTGGTTA
>NZ_NKUH01000099.1:0-25163 GCF_009192895.1 Xanthomonas sp. LMG 12460
GCACGACGACGTGGTGGACGAGTCGGACCTGCGCCGCGGCCGCAGCACCGCCAACGCGCTGTGGGGCAACGCGCCCAGCGTGCTGGTCGGCGATTTCCTGTATTCGCGCAGTTTCCAGCTGATGGTGGAGCTGGACAGCATGGCGGTGATGCGCCTGCTGGCCGACACCACCAACCGCATCGCCGAGGGCGAGGTGCTGCAGCTGCTGCACGTGCACAACCCCGACACCGACGAAGCCGCCTACCTGCGCGTGATCGAGCGCAAGACCGCGGTGCTGTTCGCCGCCGGCACCCGGCTTGGCGCGCTGGCCTCCGGTGCCAGCGAGGCGGTGCAGGAGCGCCTGTACGACTACGGCATGCAGCTGGGCTATGCGTTCCAGATCGCCGACGACGTGCTCGACTACACCGCCGACGCCGCCGACCTGGGCAAGAACCTGGGCGACGACCTGGCCGAGGGCAAGGCCACGCTGCCGCTGATCCACGCCATGGCGCATGCCGACGACGCCACCCGCGCGCGCCTGCGCCAGATCGTCGAACAGGGCGACGCCAGCGCGATGCCCGAGGTGCTGGCCGCGATCGAAGCCAGCGGCGGCATCGACTACAGCCGCCGCCGCGCGGCCGACTACGCCGCCGCCGCCGAGCGCGCCCTGGACGGCCTGCCCGAGAACGAGGCCGTGGCCGCCCTGCGCGGCCTGGCGCGCTACGCGGTCGAGCGCAGACACTGAGCGCTGCCCGGGCATGATCGCCTTTGACGCCGCGGACCGCGCCGTACTGCTGGCGGTGAAAGGCGTCGGTCCCACCGTGGTCGCGCGCCTGGAACAATTGGGCGTGCACTCGCTGCAGGCGCTAGCCGCCTGCGATGCACGGCAACTCACCGAACAGGCCGCGGCGCTGCTCGGCTCCACCTGCTGGCGCAACAGCCCGCAAGCGCGCGCGGCCATGAGCGGCGCCATCGCCGCGGCGCAGGCGCACTTGCTCAAGCACTCCGCCAAGACACCTTAAGGGCCTACTGAGCCCATTTAGCCGCCATCGGCGCGCAGCCGCGCGCCGGAGGGGATTGGTGATTCGGGATTGGGGATTCGCAACGGCGGCTTGGTTGACGCCTGAAGCGCTACGGGCTCGCCACACCAACCGATCAGTTGGGCGGCACCGACGGTCCGCTTTTACCAATCCCCAATCCCGCCAAGCGCGCAGCGCGAGGCACCTCCCGAATCCCGGAAGCCCCTCCCTAATCCCGCCCGAAGCGCTCCTCGAAGAAATCCTCGAGCATCCGGTAGGCACGCTTGGCCGCACGCGGGTTGTACTGGCAGCCCGGCGGGCTGTTGGCGTCGGCTTCGGCGAAGCAGTGCACGGCACCGCTGAAGTTGACGAACTGCCAGTCGGCGCCAGCGCCGTTCATTTCCTGCTCGAAGGCGGCGATATCGTCGCGGCTCACGCTCTTGTCGTCGGCACCATTGAGCACCAGCACCGGTGCCTTGGCACTGCCTGCGGCCGCCGGGGCCGCCGTGGCCAGGCCGCCATGCAGGCTGACCACGCCGGCCAGCGGCGCACCGGCGCGGACCAGTTCCAGCACCGTGGTGCCGCCGAAGCAGAAGCCGACCGCGCCGATCCGGGCGGGATCCAGCGGCGCCTTGCCAGCCTGCGCCTTCAGCGCCGCCACCGCCGCCAACGCCCGCGCGCGCAGCGTGGCCGCATCCTTCTTCAGCGCGCCGGCGAACTGCCCGGCCTCGGTATCGTTGGCCGGCCGCTTGCCCTTGCCGTAGACGTCGGCCACCAGCACCACGTAGTCGTCGTCGGCCAGGCGCTTGGCCTTCTCCACCGCGGAGTCGTTGACGCCGCGCCAGTTCGGCACCATCACCAGGCCGGGGCGCGTGTCGTGGTCGGCATCGTCGTAGACCAGCACGCCGCTGAAGGTGTCCTTTCTGACCTGCCACTCCACCGGCTTGGCCTGCATCGCCGCCCAGGCCGGCAGCGGCAGCGCCAAGGCCAGCCCGAGCAGACCGGTCCACCGCAGCATCGATCGTATGCGCATCGCCCTTCTCGCGTGGGAACCAGGCGGCAGTCTAGAACGTGCCATGCACGTCGAGGTGAGGGCGACGGCGGCCGGCGATGGCGATGGGACAAGGCGCACAGCGCCGTCGCATTGCGGCCCGGCGAATGCTTCCGGGCATGCTCTTTCCGCCGCCCCCATGACGGACAGCGACATCAGCGACCGCGTGCGCCGACGCCGCGCCGAGGCTCAGGCGATGCCCAGGCCCGGAATGGCGCTGATCGCATCCGGGTCGAACCCGGCCAGCGCGGCGAAATGGCGGCCGCGCGCCACGTAGTCGCGGTAGGCGCCGAAGCTGGGCGCGCCGGGCGACAGCAGCACCACGCCGCCCTGCTCGCCCAGCGCCGCGCGCGCCAGCGCCACCGCTTCCGCCAGGTCGGCCGCGGCATGCAGGCCGAAGCCGGCGGCGGCGGCCAGCGGCGCCAGCAGCGCGTGGATGCGCGGGCCGTTGGCGCCCAGGGTAACGATCTCCAGCGGTGCGCCACCATCGCGCATGTGGTCGGCGAAGTCCTGCCAGTCCAGGCCACGGTCGTGGCCGCCCACCAGCAGCGCGATGCGCCGCCCGCGGAAACACTCCAGCGCCGCGAGACTGGCATGCGGGGTGGTGCTGATCGAGTCGTTCACATAGGTCACGCCGTCGCGCGCGCCCAGGGTCTGCAGCCGGTTCGGCAGCGGCCGGAAACGATCGGCCGCCAGCGCCAACGCCGCCGCATCCAGGCCCAGCGCCTCCACCGCGGCCAGCACCGCGCACAGGTTGCCGCGGTTGTGCCGGCCCGGCAGCGGCGCCTGCGCGCTGTCGTACACCGCGCTGTCGCCGCGGTAGACCACCTCGCCGCGCATGTGCCAGCCGTCCTCGCGGTTGAACCAGCGCACCTCGCTATCGGGCAGCTGCAGGGCGGCCAGTTGCGGATCGGCGGCATTGAGCAGGGCGATGCGCGGCCGCGCATGGGTGACCAGCTCGAGCTTGTCGGCGATGTAGCGCGCCTGGCTGCCGTGCCAGTCCAGATGCTCGGGAAACAGGTTCAGCACCAGCGCCAGCTGCGGCCGTGCGCCGCTGCGGGCCACGTCGCCGGTCTGGTAACTGGACAGTTCGATCGCCCAATACTGCGGCGGCGGCATCGGCGCCAGCACTTCCAGCAGCGGCACGCCGATATTGCCGACCAGGCCAGTGCGATGGCCGCCGGCGCGCAGCAGGTGCGCCAGCAGCGCGGTGGTGGTGCTCTTGCCCTTGGTGCCGGTGACGCAGACGCTGCCGGGCACCACCCCGTCGACACCGGCGTGTTCGGCGAACCACAGCGCGGTGCCGCCGATGAAGCGCGTGCCGCGCGCCGCGGCAGCCTGCGCCTCGGGCCGGTAAGGACTGATCCCGGGCGACTTGATCACCACATCGAACGCGGCCAGGCGTTCGGCGCTGGCCTCGGTCTCGACATGCAACGCAGGATCGTGCAGCGCGGCGATCTCCGCGGCCTCCTCAGCCGAACAGAACACCGTCAGCGGCAGCGCACGTCGCGCTTCCCCGTTCCCGATTCCCGCTTCCCAGCCACGCACGGCCGCATACGCCGCACGGCCCTCGCGACCCCAACCCCACAGCGCGACGCGCTGCGACTCAAGCTGCGAAATTCGCACGCACGCGTTCCCACAGGTCGGCCGGGATGCGGTGCTGCGCGTCCAGTTCCAGCAGCGGCTCCACGCGCAGGTCGGCGGGGTCGAGCTGCGGCTGGATCTCGCGGATGAAACGCGCCACCAGCGCGTCCTCCTTCCATTCCGCGCGCGCCGCCAGCGCCGCCATCGCCGCGCGCGACTCGCGGCCTTCGCCGACGCACTCGAACGGCTTGTGGTCCTGGAACTCCAGCAACGCGTCGAAGCCGCCGGCCTGGCCGGCGTCGTCGAGCAGGTTGCGGCCGAAGATGCGCACCAGCCGCGTCTTGGGCATGAACGGCGCCAGCGCCAGGAACACGAAATGGCACTTCGGGCAGACCCCGCACCAGCGGTGCGCCGGGCGCTCGCCGAGGATGTGGAAATTGCGGTTGCAGCTTGAGAAATGCGCGTCGTAATGGTCGGTCTTGGCGAACTGTCGCGCCACCGCCAGTTCCGACAGCGGCCGCAGCAGCGAGTAATAGCGCAGGTCCGCGGCCACGTAGCGCTGCACCTGCTCACCGAACGCCTGCTCGAAGGCCCAGCCCTTGGACCATTGGTGGTTGACCTCGCCGGTGCCGGCGATCTGGCTGCCGTAGCTGGCCGAGTGCTCGTTGGAGAACACCACCTGGCCGGCGTCGCGCAGCACCGCGGCGAACACCAGGATCGCCGAGTTCACCGCCGTCACCGGGATATGCCCGTTCCACGCGCCCTGACGGTTCAGCTCGAACAGTTCCGGCGCCAGCGTGCGGCCGATGTTCAAGGTCGGCAGCCCGGTGCGCTCGGCGCAGGCGCGGATCAACTGCGAGCCGCCGATCCAGGTCACCGTCTGCGCCACGCCGGCCGCGCGCAACGCCTCGATGCTGACCAGCGAATCCTTGCCGCCGCCGATCGCCACCAGCGCCTGGTCGCGCAGCCCCAGCGCCGTGGCGTCGGCCGCCTCGGCGTCCGCGGCCGGGAAGCGGATGCGCCCGCGCAGGTCCAGGCCGTTGCGATAGGCGAACTCGCCCAGGCCATGCAGGTACACGCTGTCCAGCAGCGCGGCGGTCTCCGCATCGATGGCGTAGTCGTCGATGACGATGCGCGGCGGCACCGCCGCCTTGTAGTAGCTGACGCCGGCGATCAGGTGCAGCAGGCGCAGGGCGCGCTGTGCCGCCTGCGCACGCGCCGGGTCGAGCGTGAACGGCGCGCCGGGCACGGTGATGGTCTCCACCAGCTCCGGGCCGTCGTCGAACGCATAGACCAGGCGCGCCACGCCGCTGTCGGCGTCGAAGCCGCAGCGCACGAAGCGGAAGGTGGCGATCTGCTGTTTGTCGAAAGCGGTCATGGACGTCCTGCAAGCACACGGGTGTGCCGCAAGTAGCGGCGGCACAGAAGAAATTCGAGCATCGAAAACGGCAAGGCTGCCCACAGCAGCGGCAGGCAGCCGAATACGAACGCCATCAGCAGCAGTTGCCAGTGCTGTCCGGCCGGCACCGACGCGGCGGAGGCCAGCACGGCCACCAGCACATACAGCGCCAGCGCCGGCAGGTAGGCCAACGCGGCCAGGAGCGAGGTGCGCAGGGCCAGCGCGCCGGTGCTCGCCGCGGGCCCGCGGCGCTGCCAGCGCACCGCCAGCCATGCGCCGATGGCAGCGGCGGCCAACGCCGGCAACGCCCACTTCAGGCTGTCGGTCCACGGCAGCGACGTACCCGACTGATCCACCGCGGTGGCAGCCACCATCGCAAGCGCGCCGGCCGCGGCGCTGCCCGCGACGAATTCAGTCTGCGTGCCCATCGATCGCCTCCTCGCGGGGCAATTCGCGCTGGTTGTAGGTGCTGGCCATGCTGTAGCCGTAGGCGCCGGTATCGGCGATCAGCATCACGTCGTCCGGCGCGGTGCCCGCCGGCAGGCGCCGGCGCTTGCCGAACACGTCGCTGGATTCGCAGATCGGCCCGACCACGTCGAACACGGTTTCGGCCGGCTGTTCCAGGCGGCTCAGGTTCGCCACGTCGTGCCAGGCGTCGTACAGCGCCGGGCGGATCAGCGTGTTCATGCCGGCATCCAGACCGACCCGACGGATGCCGTCCTTCTCGATCACCTGGGTGGCGCGGGCCAGCAGCACGCCGCACTCGGCGACCAGGTAGCGGCCCGGTTCGATCGCCAGGCGGAACGCCGGATGCACGGCCTTGGCCTCGGCCAGGCCCTGGGCGAAGGTCTCCAGGTCGAACGGTTCGTCGTCGGCGCTGTACGGGATCGGCAGGCCGCCGCCGATGTCGATGACCTCGACGCTGCCGATGCGCCGGGCGAAGCCGGCCAGTTCGTCGCACATGCGCCGCCAGTGCTGTGCGGTCTCCACGCCGCTGCCCAGGTGCGCGTGCAGGCCGACGATGCGGATGTCCAGCGCGCGCGCGGCCTCGACGAACTCGTCGACGCGGGTCGCCGACAGGCCGAACTTGGAGGCCTTGCCGCCAGTGTTGACCTTCTCGTGGTGGCCGTCGCCATGGCCCAGGTCGATGCGCAGCCACAGGCTGCGGCCGCGGAACAGCTCCGGCCAGCGCTGCAGCGCCTCGACGTTGTCCACGGTCACGGTCACGCCCAGCGCGAACGCGGCTTCGTACTCGGCGCGGGGCGCGAAGCTGGGGGTGAACAGCACGCGGCGCGGCGACAGCTCCGGCACGATCTCGAACACCCGGCGCAGCTCGCCGTGCGAAACGCACTCCAGGCCAAAACCCTCCTCGACCAGGGTCTGCAGGATCGCCGGATGCGCGTTGGCCTTGATCGCGTAGTAGCGCTGGTCCACCGCAGCGATCGCCTTGAGCGCGCGCGCGCGTTCGCGCAGGGTCGGCAGGTGGTAGATGTAGCGCGGCGTGCCGGCCTCGGCCAGGCGCAGCAGATGCGCGCGCTCGCCCTGCCACCACGGCACCGGCCGCGGCCGCACCGTGCCGGCGATCTCGCGCCAGCGCGGGCCGAACACCTCGGTCTCTTCCACCGGCATCGCGCCGCTGTCGATCAGTTCGGCGTGCAGGATCGGCAGCAACCCGTCGGCGTCGGTCTCGTCGATGACGAAGGTCAGGTTCAGGTCGTTGGACGACTGCGAGATCATGTGCACGCGCTCCTTGCCGAACGTGGCCCACACGTCCGAGAGCTTGTGCAGCAGCGAGCGCATGCCGCGCCCGACCAGGGTGATCGCCGCGCACGGCACGATGATCTTGACCCGGCAGATCTCCGCCAGGTCGGCCGACAGCGCGGCCAGCACGTCGGTATTGACCAAATTCTCGCTCGGGTCCAGCGACACGGTGACGTTGGTCTCGGCCGAGCCGATCAGGTCCACCGACAGCCCGTGCTTCTTGAACAGCGCGAACACGTCGGCCAGGAAGCCGACCTGCTGCCACATGCCGATGCCTTCCATCGACACCAGCACGATGCCGTTGCGGCGGCTGATCGCCTTGACCCCGGGCACGGTGCGGGCGTTGCCGTCGATGCTGGTGCCGGGCAGCTCCGGGCGCTCGGTGTCCAGGATCGCCATCGGCACGCCGCCGTCGCGGCACGGCTTGATCGAGCGCGGGTGCAGCACCTTGGCGCCGGTGGTGGCGATTTCCTGCGCTTCGTAATAGTCCAGGCGGGTCAGCAGGCGCGCATCCGGCACTTCGCGCGGATTGGCGCTGAACATGCCGGGCACGTCGGTCCAGATCTCGACCCGGCTGGCGCCGAGCAGCGCGCCGAAATACGCCGCCGAAGTATCCGAGCCGCCGCGGCCGAGGATGGCGGTGCCGCCGTCCTCGTGCCGGGCGATGAAGCCCTGGGTGATCAGCATGCGCGTGGGCTGGGCGACGAAGCGCGCCCGCCACTGCGGATCGGACTGCCACTGGCACGACACCGACAGGCGCCGCGACCAGGCGCTCTGGTTCGGCTGCGGCGGCAGCGCGTCCAGCCACTGCCGCGCATCCATCCAGCCCATGTCCAGGCCGTTGGCGCGCAGGTAGGCCGCGCCGAGGGTGGAGGACAGCAGTTCGCCCTGCCCCAGCACCTCGGCCTGCCAGTCCAGCGTGCGCTCGGCCGCGCGCGGATCGTCGAGCAGGCCGCGTAGCGCCGCCAGGCGTTCGCCCAGCACCGCCTCGGGATCCAGCTCCAGTTCGGCCAGGAACTCGCGGTGGCGCTGCTCCAGCGCGGCCACGCGCTGCGCGCTGTCGGCGCTGCCGTCGGCGATCGCGGTCAGTTCGTTGGTGACCCCGGACAAGGCCGACACCACCACCAGCACCCGCGCACCGGTCTCCTCCGCGCGTTTTTTCGCCAGCCGTCCAATCGTGTCCCAGCGATGACGACGCGACACCGAAGTGCCGCCGAACTTGAGGACGATCCAGCGATCGACAGGAGAGGAAGCTGACATGGAGTGGGGGTGTCTGGAATGTGGGGAAAACGCCTGCATGCGCGGGCGGAACCCCCGATTCTACTGCCAACCGAGCGCCGATGAGCGAGCGCCGCTACCTGCACCTGGACGTCTTTTCCACCAGCCCGGCGCCAGGGCGTGGTGCTCGATGCCGCCGACCAGGACGCACCGCGCCTGCAGCGCCTTGCGGCGTGGCCGAACCTCCCGGAGACGGTGTGCTTCCCGCCGCCAGAGGCGGGCGCGGACCACCGTATTCGCATCTTCACCCCCAGGGCGAACTGCGATTCGCAGGCCACCCCAGCGTCGGCGCCGCCTGGGCGGCGGGCGCGACGTCGCCAGCCAGGGACGCGAACTCGGGCGCGATAGCCGCGTCGAACTCCTGGTCGATGGCGAAGACGTGTGGAGCGGCGGTCTGGTGCAAGCGGTGATCGCTGGCAAGATCGCTTGGTAAGCTCCGGCCTCCCCCACCGCAGTCCGGAGTTCCCCCTCATGGCCGCACGCCGCTTCTTCCAGGTCGATGTCTTCTCCGCCCGCGCCGGCAACGGCAATCCGTTGGCCGTCGTGCTCGATGCCGATGGATTGGACGCCGCCACGATGCAGGCCATCGCGCGCTGGACGCGCCTGCCGGAAACCACCTTCGTGTTCGCGCCGACGCGGCCGGATGCCAGCTACGGCCTGCGCATGTTCAGCCCGCAGAAGGAAGTCCCGTTCGCCGGCCATCCCAGCGTCGGCACCGCGCACGTCGCGCTGGAAGCGGGCATCGCCAGCCCGCGCGACGGCGTGCTGACCCAGGACGGCATCGCCGGCCTGCTGCCGCTGCGGGTCGACGTGGATGCCGGAGTGCGCAGCATCGCCATCCGCACCCCGCGCGCGCAGGTGGCCGAGATCGCCGATGCCGCGGATCCACGCCTGCAGGCGGCGCTGCGCGGCTGGACGCTGGGCGCGCTGCCGCCGGTGCGCATGGACGGCGGCCGCTGCTGGTGGCTGGTCGAAGTGGCCGACGAAGCCGCGCTGCGCGCGCTGGCGCCGGACTGGGATGCGATCGCCGCCTTGGCCGAAAGCACCGCCAGCATGGGCGTGTTCGCCTACGCGCGCGCCAGCGGCCAGGCCTATGCAGTGGCCGTGCGCGCCTTCGTCGGCAACGGCCGGCGCTTCGAGGATGCGGCCTCCGGCGCAGCCAATGCGGTGCTGGCGGCATGGCTGGATCACAGCAAGGCCCTGCCCGGCCAGGGTGGCCGCTACGTCGCCAGCCAGGGCCGCGAGGTCGGCCACGATGCGCTGCTGACGCTGTGCGTCGACGAGGCCGGCGAGGTGTGGTCCGGCGGACAGGTGCAGACGGTGATCGAAGGCCACATCGACTGGCCCTGATCGCCGGCCGCCGCCCCGCACCGCGGGCGCGAACGCACGCGCAAAAACAAAGGGCGCCTCGCAAGGAGGCGCCCTTTGTTTTAGTCGGGCAATACGTCAGTCGGGCAGGACGTCGACGCGGACGCGGATGCGATCGCCCGGAGGCGAGGCGGTGCGGGTGTGGTAGTAGCGGCCGCCGTATTCGTAGGTCACGTCGTAGCCGTCGACGCGGTCGTAGCGTTCGGTCCGATACGACACCGGGTCGCATTCGCGGACCACGCCGCCACCGTAGCCGCCGCCGTAGCCGTAGCCGCGGGTATTGGAGTCGTAGATCGAGCGGCCTGCCAGGCTGCCGAGCATGGTGCCGACGGCGGTGCCGACGAAGCGGCCATTGCCGCCGCCGACGCGGCTGCCCAGCACGGCGCCGGCGATGCCGCCGACCACCGACGAGGCGGTGCGGCCGCCATCGGTACCGCGGTAACCGTAGTCGCTGGCGTAGCTGCCCGAAGCCGGGCGGTCGTAGCAGCGCTCGGTGGTCTCGCGCGGGCCGTTGACCTGCACCATGATCGGATCGGCGCGCACCACGCGCGCATATTCGTAGGTGCCGGACGCGTAGCCACGGTCGCGGTAGTCGTCGTAGCGGGTGTAACCGTAATCCTGCGCGGCGGCGGAGCCGATGACGCCGACAGCGAGCGCAGCGGTCAACAGACGGGTCGAGAGCTTGTTCATGGCGATGGTTCCAAGCGCGTGGATCGCGCGACTGCATGCTCGATCCGATGCGGTGAAACCAGACTGAATAGGGACGGCTGTGGCGCGCACATTTAGTGGCGCGACAGCTAGCGATCGATCACGCCACGCGGGACGGTGCAGAGGCGCAACGCGTCTGGCCTGCCATCGGTAGCGCCGCAGGTGCGCCGCGCGCGCGCGGCCCGGCATGCCGCCGGGCCGCGCCGGGATTCCTCAGCCCAGTTCCGCTTCCAGGCTGATCGGCACCGCGCTCAGCGCCTTGGACACCGGGCAATTCTGCTTGGCGTCGTCGGCCACTTCGCGGAAGCGCGCGGCGTCGATGTTGGGCACCACGGCCTTGACCTTCAACCGGATCTGCGAGAGCTGGGGGCCGCCTTCCATCGACAGGTCGACATCGGCGCGGGTGTCCAGCGCGGTCGGCGGGAAGCCGGCTTCGGTCAGCTTGGCCGACAGCGCCATGGTGAAGCAGCCGGCGTGCGCGGCGGCGATCAGTTCTTCCGGATTGGTGCCCTTCTCGTCGCCGAAGCGGCTGTTGAACGCATAGCGGGTGTTTTCCAGCAGGCCGCTCTGCGGCGTGTTCAACCGGCCCTGGCCGGTCTTGAGATCGCCTTCCCAATGCGCGGTGGCGTGACGCGAAATGCCCATGCGAGGCTCCTGTCGGTGAGTGGAGCGCGGACCATAGGGGAGGCGGCGTTACGGGCTTGTGCTTCCGCGCGAAGGCGGCGGCGGCGGCGCGAGGCAGCGAAAATGCCCTGGCGCATCGCCGCGGATGTGCCGGCATCGACGCCGTCCTCGGCAAAAAAGGCGTCGGTCGCGGCGAATATTCGCGTTTTTTGCTTCCGGCCTATTGGCGCGGCGTAGCACATGCCCTACATTTCGCCATGCCGACGGGGTCGGCGCGACCCAAACCACCAAATACGGAATCAGGACATCATGGCAAAGACCGCAAAAAAGGCTGCCCCGAAGAAGGCAGTGAAGAAGGTAGCGACCAAGGCTGCCGCCAAGCCGGCCGCTCCCAAGCCGATCAAGGACGTGCTGAGCAAGTCCGCGCTCGTCGCCCACATCGCCGAAACCAGCGGCGTGATCGCCAAGGACGTGCGCGCTGTGATGGCCTCGCTGGAGCACGCCGTGGCCGGTTCGGTCAGCAAGAAGGGCGCTGGCTCGTTCACCCTGCCGGGCCTGCTGAAGATCACCGCCGTCAGCGTGCCGGCCAAGCCGAAGCGCAAGGGCATCAACCCGTTCACCAAGGAAGAGCAGTGGTTCGCCGCCAAGCCGGCCACCACCAAGCTCAAGGTGCGCCCGCTGAAGAAGCTCAAGGACGCCGCGCTCTGAGCAGCGTCGCCTGATCCAGGCAAGCACACCGACGAGACGGCCCCGGCCGTCTCGTTTTTTTTTGTGTCTGCTGCGCATTTGGGTTGACGGCCCGCTAAGGCGACGGCCGCTATACCGGTGATTCCCTTCGACAGGATCACCTGCATGAAACTACAGGGCTTTCTCGACCAACTGCTGCAATCGGCGCAGGGCGCCGCCGGCCAGGCCATGGCCAAGACCGGCACCGGTGCTCCTGCCGCACCGGCGCACGCCGGCGCAGGCGGCCTGGGCGGCCTGGGCGGCCTGCTCAACGCCGACTTCGGCAAGGGAGCCCTCAGCGGCGGCGCACTCGGCCTGCTGCTCGGCAAACACCGCACCACCCGCAAGCTGGCGACCTACGGCGGCCTTGCCGCGTTGGGGCTGATGGCCTATCGCGCCTACGGCGACTACCGCCGTCAGCAACTCGGCGCCGCCGCGCCCGAACCGCAGACCCTGGACCGGCTGCCGCCACTGGAAGTCGAGCAGCACAGCCAGGCGGTGCTGCGCGCGCTGGTCGGCGCGGCCAAGGCCGACGGCCATCTGGACGAGCACGAGCGCCGTCTGATCGAAGGCGAGTTCGCCCGCCTCCACGGCAACGATGCCGACGTGCAGCAGTGGCTGCATGCGGAACTGGAAAAGCCGCTGGATCCGGCCGAGGTGGCGCGCGCGTCGACCAGTCCCGAGATGGCCGCGGAAATGTACCTGGCCAGCCTGCTCGCCGCCGACGAACAGGGCTTCATGGAGCGCAGCTACCTGGACGAACTGGCGCGGCAGCTCGGCATCGACGACGCCCTGAAGCAGCGCCTGCAGCAACAGGCGGCCGCCCTGCACGCGGACTGAGCAGATGGCCGCGACGCCCACGCTTTCGCCAGCGCAGCGCCTGCGCCGCGACGTGCTGCGTGCGGCGTTGCTGGCTGCGCTGGCGCTCGCCGCCGCCTGGGCCTGGCGGCATCCGTGGGCGCAGCGCCTGCGCGTCGGCTGGGAGTTGGCGCGCGCGCCGGCGCCGACGGCCCTGCACATGCCGGTCGAAGGCGTGGATCCCCGTCGCATCGCGGCCACCTTTGGCGCGCCGCGTGGGCGCGACCGCCAGCACGCCGGCGTGGACATCTTCGCCAGACGCGGCACGCCGGTGGTGTCGGCGACGCGCGGCATCGTCGTGGCCATCGCCGACCGCGGCCTCGGCGGCCGCCAGGTCTGGGTGCTGGGCCCGGCCCGGCAGCGGCACTACTACGCGCACCTGCAAACGTGGGCACCGGGGCTGCAGGTGGGCGACCTGGTGCAGCCCGGCGACCCGCTGGGCGCGGTGGGCGACAGCGGCAACGCGCGCGGCACGCCGCCGCACCTGCACTATGGCGTCTACGCCGAGGGCGGCGCCTACGATCCGCTGCCGCTGCTGCGCGCGGCACGCTGAACGGACGCACTGGAACAGAGCGTCGCGAGCGACAGGCTCGTGGTGCCGCTCGCGCGCGCCTATCTTGGAGGCACACCCCGCGTGCGCCACTGCCATGACCGCCTCCCAACGCTACCGCGTCACCGTCACCCCGATCCAGGACGACGGCCTGCCCTGCCAGGGCCGCTGCACCATCGAACTGGAGGCGCGCTGTCGGCAGGACTGGATGCGCCTGCTCGAGGCGGCACAGCGCCAGCCCGGACTGCGCGGCGACGAGCGCGCCGCACTGATCGTCGGTACGCAGTTGCTGCGCGGCCTCGGCGAGCGCAGCGAGGGAGAGGCGCGTGAACTGCTGGCGCCGCTGCAGCCGGCGCTGGACGCGCTGCTGGCACGGCTGGCGCTGCCGGCCGCCTGAGCGATGACCCCGCGCCGCCGGTTCCGCTAATCGCGCATTCACCGGCCACCGTTATGGTGAATTCCTCTCGTTCGCCCAGGGCTTCCCGATGATCTTCCGCAAGTTCACCCTGCGCGCGGCGGCGCTGCTGGCGCTCGCCGTCGCCACCCAGGCCCAGGCCGAGCCGACCATCCAGGGCCATCAGGTCAGCGTCGGCGCCGCCGACGTGCAGCATTACCTGGACAGCAGCTTCCCGCAGACGCACAAGGCGTTGGGCGGGCTGCTCAAGATGACCGTCCGCGACCCGAAGCTGAGCCTGCCGCCGGGTGATCGCCTGAAGATGCAGTTCGACCTGAGCATGGCCACCGGCGGCGGCGCGCCGACGCCACTGGGCCAGGTCCTGCTGACCAGCGCGCTGCGTTACGACCAGCAGAGCCAGAGCTTCCACCTGCAGTCCCCGACCATCGATGATTTCCGCCCGGCTGCCAATGGCGGCAAGCTCGACGCCAATACGCGTGAGCTGCTCAATGCCTGGCTGGAGGACTACGCGCGCAAGGAGCCGATCTACAAGCTCGATCCGCGCCTGACCGCGATGCTGGGCGATGTGCAGATCCAGTCGGCCGGCGTGGAGAACGGTGCGCTGGTGGTGCGCTTCAACCAGGACATCGGCAAGCTGGTGCCGGCAGGCATGCTTCCCGCGCAGTAACCCACGCGACGTCCGGGGTGCGGCGGCAGCCGCCGGCGGCAGCCGCCACCAGCAGCGCATACAGCAACGGCGGCCTCGGCCGCCGTTGCTGTTCCCAGGTGCTCCCGCATCCGCCACCATCGCGGCGGCGCAGGCGAATCGCCAGGCCTCAGCCCAGCGCCTTGGCCACCGCCTGCGCGAACGCCGGGATGTCGTCCGGCTTGCGGCTGGTGATCAGGTTGCCGTCCACCACCACCTCCTGGTCCGCCCAGCGTCCACCGGCATTGGACAGGTCGGTCTTCAGCGACGGCCACGAGGTCACCTGGCGGTCGCGCACCAGCCCGCTCTCGGCCAGCAGCCACGGGCCGTGGCAGATCGCCGCCACCGGCTTGCCGGCGCTGGCGAAGGACTGGATGAAGGCGATCGCCGTCGGCTCGGTGCGCAGGCTGTCCGGGTTGATGACGCCGCCCGGCAACACCAGCGCGTCGTAGTCGCCGGCCTGGGCCTGCTGCAGGCGCTTGTCCACCGGCACGCTGTCGCCCCAGTCCTTCTTGTTCCAGCCGCGGATGCTGCTGGCGTCGCCCGGCGCGATCACGTCGACCTGGGCGCCCCAGGATTCGAGCAGGCGCTTGGGTTCCTGCAGTTCCGACTGTTCGAAACCGTCGGTGGCCAGGACAGCCACCTGCTTGCCGGCAAGGGAAGGCATTGCGCTCATGGGACACTCCTCGAGTAGGGGAGCCCCACCGTAGAAACGCGCCGGTGGCAGTGCCGTGAACCGCGCGTCGGCGCGGCGTGCACGGCTGGACGCGACCTCAGCGCTTGGGCTGCAGCATGGTGCCGGTGCAGTTCTTGGCGCCGCAGCGGCATTCCCAGATCTTCTTCAGCCGCGGCGTGTGCCGCTCGGCCAGGGTGATGCCGTAGTTGTAGGTGAGTTCTTCGCCGGGCTTGATGTCGCGCAACGCCTCGATGACCACCTTGTCCTTGCGGCGGTCATCGCCCTCGGCCTCGACGATCACCGCTTCGCAGTTCGGCGCACAGCTGTGGTTGATCCAGCGCGCATCGTTGCCCTCGTAGTTGGCGTCGATCACGTAGTCGTCGCTGAGAGTGAACAGGAAGGTGTGCCCGGTCTCGACGTCGCCGGCCTCGTCGCGGTCGACTTCGGCGTGGCTGCGGCGGCGGCCCTTGTACTCGATGACCCGCTCGCCTTTCTTGAGCGGCAGCACGGCGAACACGCCGTTGCCATGGATGCGGGACTTGCGGGCGGCGATCTTGCGGGGCATGCGGCGATCCGGACAGGAAAGCCTAGATTCTGGCGCACATCGCCCGCGATCCCAAGCCCGCGCCTCGCGGTCCGGGGACCGCGGCCGCCGCGATCCCCGAATCGCCGCGATCGAAAGAAAAGATGAATGGCCCGGTTGGACGCTGCGGCGCAAAAGAGTACAATTTCGGTCCGCATTGAAAAACCACCGCGTCGCCATGCTCCGCGTCACCAAGCTCACCGATTACGCCACCGTCGTGCTGACCGTGCTCGCCGCGCGTCCGAACGAAGTGCTGAGCGCGACCGAACTGGCCGAACAGGCCGGGCTGGAGCCGCCCACGGTCAGCAAGCTGCTCAAGCCGCTGGCCCAGGCCGGCCTGGTCGAGGGCCTGCGCGGCGTGCGCGGCGGCTACCGGCTGGCGCGTCCGGCCGACGCCATCACCCTGATCCAGATCGTCGAGGCGATGGAAGGCCCGCTGGCGATCACCGAATGCAGCCACCACGGCAGCCAGTGCAGCATCGCCCAGACCTGTGGCGTGCGTTCCAACTGGCGGTTGATCAACGACGTGGTCGCCGACGCGCTGCGCGGCGTGACCCTGGCGCAGATGCTCCACCCCCTTCCCCCCTCCGGCGATCCGAAACGGCGTTCCATTGCCGTGCGGTTCGCGACCACCTGACCTGTAGGCAGCCCCATGGCCACCGAAAACGCTGAAATCCTGGAACGGCTGGGACGTCGCTACGACGCCGGCTTCGTCACCGACATCGAATCCGATTCGTTCCTGCCCGGCCTGAACGAGGACGTCGTGCGCGCCCTGTCCGTGAAGAAGGACGAGCCGGAATGGATGACCGACTGGCGCCTGGCCGCCTACCGGCACTGGCTGAAGATGCCGATGCCGCACTGGGCCAAGCTGGACATCTCGCCGATCGACTTCCAGGCGCTGAGCTACTACTCCGCGCCCAAGGGCCCGAAGTACGCCTCGCTGGACGAGGTGCCGAAGGAGCTGCTGGACACCTACGACAAGCTGGGCGTGCCGCTGCACGAGCGCGCCAAGCTGGCCGGCGTGGCGGTGGACGCGGTGTTCGACTCCGTTTCGGTCGGCACCACCTTCCGCAAGGAACTGGCCGAGAAGGGCGTGATCTTCTGCTCGATGTCCGAAGCGATCAAGGAACACCCGGAGCTGGTCAGGCAGTACCTGGGCAGCGTGGTGCCGGTCGGCGACAACTTCTTCGCCGCGCTCAACTCGGCGGTGTTCTCCGACGGCAGCTTCGTGTTCATCCCCAAGGGCGTGCGCTGCCCGATGGAGCTGAGCACCTATTTCCGCATCAACGCCGGCCACACCGGCCAGTTCGAGCGCACCCTGATCGTGTGCGAGGACAAGGCCTACGTGTCCTACCTGGAAGGCTGCACCGCGCCGATGCGCGACGAGAACCAGCTGCACGCGGCGGTGGTCGAGCTGGTGGCGCTGGAAGACGCGGAGATCAAGTACTCCACCGTGCAGAACTGGTACCCGGGCGACGAGGAAGGCCGCGGCGGCATCTACAACTTCGTGACCAAGCGCGGCGAGTGCCGCGGCGCGCGCAGCAAGATCACCTGGACCCAGGTCGAGACCGGCTCGGCGATCACCTGGAAGTACCCGTCCTGCGTGCTGCTGGGCGACGACTCGGTGGGCGAGTTCCACTCGGTGGCGCTGACCCATCACCGTCAGCAGGCCGACACCGGCACCAAGATGATCCACGTCGGCAAGCGCACCAAGAGCAAGATCGTCAGCAAGGGCATCAGCGCCGGCCGCGGGCAGAACACCTACCGCGGGCTGGTCAAGGTGGAGCGTAGCGCCGAGGGCGCGCGCAACTACACCCAGTGTGACTCGCTGTTGATCGGCAAGCAGTGCGGCGCGCATACCTTCCCGTACATCGAGGTCAAGCATCCGACCGCGACCGTCGAGCACGAGGCCACCACCTCCAAGATCAGCGACGACCAACTGTTTTACTGTCGTGCCCGCGGCATCGACCAGGAGAACGCGGTGTCGATGATCGTCGACGGCTTCTGCAAGCAGGTGTTCCGCGAACTGCCGATGGAGTTTGCGGTGGAAGCCAAGAAGCTGCTGGAAGTCTCGCTCGAAGGCTCGGTCGGCTGACGCCTTTCCTTCTCCCTCTGGGAGAAGGTGGCGCGAAGCGCCGGATGAGGGTACGT
This sequence comes from Xanthomonas sp. LMG 12460, assembly GCF_009192895.1. NCBI lineage: Bacteria > Pseudomonadati > Pseudomonadota > Gammaproteobacteria > Lysobacterales > Lysobacteraceae > Xanthomonas > Xanthomonas sp. LMG 12460. Next base: position 17,416 of record NZ_NKUH01000099.1, read on the forward strand.
GCGCAGCCTCGCACACCCAAACCCGCGAGATGCTTCGCACCGCTCCCTCACCCCAACCCCTCTCCCGGTGGGAGAGGGGCTACATCAAAGAATTCTGACGGACCATCCCATGCTCACCATAGAAAACCTCCACGCCTCCGTCGCCGGCAAGGACATCCTCAAGGGCCTGTCGCTGCAGGTGAAGCCCGGCGAAGTGCACGCCATCATGGGGCCCAACGGCGCCGGCAAGTCCACCCTGGGCAACGTGCTGGCCGGCCGCGACGGCTATGAAGTCACCAACGGCAGCGTGCGCTTCGACGATGCCGACCTGCTCGAACTGGAACCGGAGGAGCGCGCCGCTGCCGGCCTGTTCCTGGCCTTCCAGTACCCGGTGGAAATCCCCGGCGTGAACAACACCTACTTCCTGCGTGCCGCGCTCAACGCGCAGCGCAAGGCGCGTGGCGAGGCCGAGCTGGATTCGATGCAGTTCCTCAAGCTGGTCCGGCAGAAGCTGGCGGTGCTGCACCTGAAGGACGAACTGCTGCACCGCGGCGTCAACGAGGGCTTCTCCGGCGGCGAGAAGAAGCGCAACGAGATCTTCCAGCTAGCGGTGCTGGAACCGAAGCTGGCGATCCTCGACGAGACCGACAGCGGCCTGGACATCGACGCGCTCAAGACCGTGGCCGAAGGCGTCAACGCGCTGCGCTCGCCGGAGCGCGCGTTCGTGGTGATCACCCACTACCAGCGTCTGCTCGACTACATCAAGCCGGACGTGGTGCATGTGCTGGCCGACGGCCGCATCGTGCAGACCGGCGGCCCCGAGCTGGCGCTGGAGCTGGAAGCGCACGGCTATGCCTGGCTGAAGGAGCGCGTGGCGCCCGAGGCGGCAGTGCAATGAGCGCCCTGCTCGACTCGCTGGCCGCCGCGTTCCACGGCGATGCCGCACGCCGCGCGCCGCTGGAGCAGGCGCTGCGCGATGGCCTGCCCGGCACGCGCAGCGAAGCCTGGAAATACACCTCGCTGCGCGCACTGGAACGGCGCAGCTTCGCGCCTGCACCGCAGAACGCGCCGGCGGTGGACGCGGCCTTGCTCGACGGTATCCCGGCGCCGCGCCTGGTGTTCGTCAACGGCCGCGCCAGCGATGCGCTGTCGGATCTGAGCGGCCTGCCGGCCGGGGTGGAGCTGCAGCGGCTGTCGACCATCCTGCGCAGCGGCGACGCTGCCATGCGCTTCCTCGGCCGCCGCTTCGAACGCAGCGACGAGGTGTTCGCCCAGCTCAACGCCGCCCTCGCCGACGAAGGCTGCGTGCTGCGGGTGGACGCCGGCGTGCGCGTGGAGCAGCCGCTGCACCTGGTCTTCGTCTCCACCGCCGCCGAGGCGGACCTGGCCTGGCACCACCGCCACCTGATCGAACTGCGCCAGGACGCGACGCTGGCACTGGTCGAGCATCATCTGCATGGCAGCGATGCCGCGCACCTGAGCAACAGCCTGGCGCACGTGCACCTGGCCGCCGGTGCGCAGCTGAGCCACGCCCGCGTGCAGGACGAGGCGGCCGGCGTCACCGCGCTGCTGCGTACCGATGCGGTGCTGGCGCGCGACGCGCAGTACCGGCGTGTGGACCTCGAACTGGGCGGCGCGCTGGCCCGGCACGAACTCAACGTGCGCCTGGAGGGCGACAACGCCAAGCTCGTCGCCAACGGCGTGCTGCTCGGCAACGGCCGGCGCCAGCTCGACACCCGCCTGGGCATCGAGCACATCGCCCGCGACACCGCCTGCGAGCTGCTGTGGCGCGGTGTCGCCACCGGGCGCAGCCGCGTGGCCTTCCATGGCGGCATCCGCATTCGCCACGGCGCCGACGGCACCGACGCGGCGCTGTCGAACAAGAACCTGCTGCTGTCCGCCGACGCCGAAATCGACACCCAGCCGGTGCTGGTGATCGATGCCGACGAGGTCAAGGCCGCGCACGGCGCCACCGTCGGCCAGCTCGATGCCAATGCGCTGTTCTACCTGCGCTCGCGCGGGCTGCCGCAGGAACGCGCGCAGCAACTGCTGACCGCCGCGTTCTGCCGCGAACCGCTGCGCGCATTGGAGCCGGCGCTGAGCGAAGGCCTGCTGGCGCGGCTGGAGCGGGCGCTGAGCGACGCGGGCGTGGCATGAACGGGCCCGCCGTGCACAGCGCCACGCCGCAGGCGCCGGACTGGGATGCGGTCCGCCGCGACTTCCCGCTACTGATGCGGGAAGTGCACGGCAAGCCGCTGGTGTACTTCGACAACGCCAACACCGGGCAGAAGCCGCTGCAGGTGATCGCGGCGACCGACGCGTTCTATCGCCGCCACAACGCCAACGTCAGCCGCGCGGTGCACGCGCTCGGCAGCGAGGCCACCGAGGCCTACGAAGGCGCACGGACCCGGCTGGCGCGCTTCCTCAACGTGCGCGCCGACGAACTGGTGCTGTGCAGCGGCGCCACCTTCGCGCTGAACCTGGTGGCGTACTCGTGGGCACTGCCGCGGCTGCGCGCCGGCGACACCATCCTGGTGTCGCGCATGGAACACCACGCCAACATCGTGCCCTGGCAACTGGTCGCGCAGCGCACCGGCGCCACGGTCAAGGTCGCCGAGATCACCGCCGACGGCGCGCTGGACCTGGACGCACTGCGCGCGGCGATGACCGCCGACGTCAAGCTGCTGGCCCTTGCGCACGTCTCCAACGTGCTGGGCACGGTCAACCCGGTTCGCGAGATCTGCCGCGAGGCGCGCAAGCGCGGCATCGTCAGCGTCATCGACGGCTCGCAGGCCGCGCCGCACCGGCCGCTGGACGTGGCCGCGATCGGCTGCGACTTCTACGCCATCACCGGCCACAAGATGTGCGGCCCGACCGGCACCGGCGCTTTGTGGGCGCGGCGCGAGCACCTGCAGGCGATGCCGCCGTTCCTGGGCGGCGGCGAGATGATCAAGGAAGTCAGCTTCGACGGCACCGTGTTCAACGACCCGCCGCACAAGTTCGAGGCCGGCACCCCCAACATCGCCGGTTTCGTCGGCCTCGGCGCGGCGGTGGACTATCTGCAGGGGATCGGACTGCAGCACGTGGAAGCGCGCGAGAGCGAACTGCTCGCGCACCTCACCGAGGAACTGCAGCGGATCGACGGCCTGCGCCTGTTCGGCACCGCGCCGGGCAAGGCCGCGGTGGTCTCGTTCCTGATCGAGGGCGCGCACGCCCACGACCTGGCCACCCTGCTCGACCTGGAAGGCGTGGCGGTGCGCTCCGGCCAGCACTGCGCACACCCCCTGCTGCAGTTCTACGGCGTCGCCGCCACCTGCCGCGCCTCGCTGGCGTTCTACAACACGCACGCCGAGATCGAGCGTTTCGTGGCGGCGCTGCGGAAGGTGCGGGCACTGTTGGGTTGAGCGTGGATTGGGCATTCGGGATTGGGGATTCGTAAAAGCGCCGCCTTCGCCAATCCCCAATCCCCACTCCCGAATCCCGGCCGCCAGGCTTAAAATCGGCCCATGCACACCCTCACCTTCCGCACCGCCACCGTCGACGATCTCGACGCCATCGCCGCCCTGGTCACCTCGGCCTATCGGGGCGACAGCAGCCGCGTCGGCTGGACCACCGAAGCCGACCTGCTCGACGGCAACCGCATCGACCGCGAGGTGCTGCGCGCCGACATCCTGCGTCCGCGCAGCCTGGTGTTGCTGGCCGAGCGCGATGGCGAATTGATCGCCTGCGCGCACGTCGCCGACGAGGACGGCGCCGGCTATTTCGGCATGTTCTCGGTGCAGCCGCAGGCGCAGGGCGGCGGCCTGGGCAAGACCGTGCTGGCCGAGGCCGAGCGCATCGCCTGGCAGGAGTGGCGGTTGCCGCTGATGCGGATGACGGTGATCGACCTGCGCGAGGAACTCATCGCCTTCTACGAGCGCCGCGGCTATCGTCGCACCGGCATCAAGAAGCCGTTTCCGTACGGTGACGCGCGCTTCGGCCTGCCAAAGCGCGAAGACCTGCGTTTCGAGGTGCTGGAAAAGCCGCTGGGCGGTGCCGCATGAGCGAGACCTGGACCTTCGTCTGCGCCGACGGCGAACTGCTGCCGGGCGAAATGAAGACGGTGTGGGACGAGGTGACCGACACGCCGATCGTGGTGTTCAACTTCGACGGCCAGTTCTATGCGCTGGAAGACCGCTGCAGCCACGAGGACTACGAGCTGTCCCCCGGCACCTTCGACCCTGCTGCCGGCAGCATCGAGTGCGTGCTGCACGGCGCCCGCTTCGACGTGCGCGACGGTCGCGCCCTGTGCGCGCCGGCCTACGGCCCGGTGCCGAAGTTTCCGGTGAAGTCCGAACACGGCGGGCTGTGGACCCGCGACGACCGCGGTTGAGGCCACGCGTTTTCGTCGCGAACCGGCGCTGACCGCGTCCTTCGCCATCTCTGCAGCGCCGCTCACGGCGATCGCCACATCAAGCTCCCTTACCTGCAGCAAGCGCAACGCTTGCTGGCACGTTGTGCGTGCGCGCCGGCAAGGCGGCAACCGGGATGGAAAGGCCATCTCGATCGATCCGATTCAAGATCCCGATCCCTCGGCCGCTAAGGGGAGACGATGTAGACGAATATGCAACTTCGTCACGATTACGTGAAATATCAATTGCATTTCGTATCGGTTATTTACGCGACCACCCCTGGTACTCCCATCCCCCTTGCTAGGACCAGAGCATGACCGCTCTTCTGCACCGCTTTAACGTCTCTAGACGCCTCTCCATCGCGTTCGGCCTGCTCATCCTGCTGTCCTGCGGGCTGGTGGTCGGCGGCCTGGTCACCCTGTCGCAGGCGCGCAGCCAGTTGGACACCGTCGCCCGCCGCACCGTGTCCAGCATCGTCTATAGCAACGAAATGCTCGATGCCAGCTCGGACATCGGCATCCAGTTGCGCAACATCGTGCTGCCGACCACGCAGGAAGAGAACATCGCCTTCGCCAAGATCATGGTGACGGAACTGCGCCGTTATCGCGAATACTGCACCAAGCTGTTCGCCATCCCCGCCACCAGCGCGCGCGATCGCGCCTTGCGCGAGCAGATGAACCGGACCTACGCGCAGGCGAGCGAGGTCAACCAGCAAGTGCTGGAACTGGGCCTGACCTACAAGTCCGACGACGCGATGAAGGTGCTGCTGCAGCAGGCCGCGCCGGCGACTCAACGTTGGCGCGAGGCGATTAGCGCCTACGCCAGCTGGCAACGCAACAACGGTGAACAGGCCTACGCCGATGCGACCGCGGTGATGGCGCGCGGCCGCTTCCTGCTGATCGCCGGCGGCCTGGCCGTGGTGTTGGTCAGCAGCCTGCTGGCCTGGCTGATCACCCGCAGCCTGACCGTGCCGCTGGCCCGCGCCACCCGCGCCGCCGAAGCCATCGCCGAGGGCCGCCTGGACAACGACGTGGCCACCGACGCGCGCGACGAGCCCGGCCGCCTTTTGGTCGCGATGGGCCGCATGCAGACCCAGTTGCAGCGCTTCTCCCGCGAAACCGCCTTGATGATTGAGCTGCATGCCGACAAGGACATCAGCCACCGCATGCCGCAGGACTTCCCCGGCGTGTACGGCGAACTGAGCAAGGGCATCAACACCATGATGTTCGAGCACCTGGACGCCATCGTCGAGGCGGTCGAGATCCTCAACGAATACGCCAACGGCGATCTGCGCCGCGATGCGCGCCGGCTGCCCGGCAGCCGTGCGGTGCTGCACGAGTCGATGGATGCGGCCAAGGCCAGCCTGCTGGCGATCAATACCGAGATCAAGCGCCTGGCCGCCGCAGCGGCGGCCGGCGACTTCAGCGCCCGCGGCGATGCCGCGCGCTTCCAGCACGACTTCCGCCTGATGGTGCAGGACCTCAACGCGATGATGGAGGTCAGCGACGTCAATCTGGGCAAGCTGTCGGCGTTGCTGCAGTCCATCGCCGCCGGCGACCTCACCACCCGCATGCATGGCGACTTCCACGGCGTGTTCGCCCGGATGCGCGAGGACGCCAACGCCACCACCGACCAGTTGACCGGCATCGTCGCGCGCATCCAGACCGCGGCCAGCAGCATCAGCGCGGCCGCCGGCGAGATCGCCAGCGGTAACGACGACCTGTCGCGCCGCACCGAGCAGCAGGCGGCCAGCCTGGAGGAAACCGCGGCCTCGATGGAAGAGTTGACCTCGACCGTGCGCCAGAACGCCGAACACGCCCGCCAGGCCAACCAGTTGGCGGTCGGTGCGGCCTCGGTGGCCTCGCAGGGCGGCGACGTGGTCGGTCAGGTCGTGCAGACCATGAGCGGCATCGAGGCGTCCTCCAAGAAGATCGGCGACATCATCTCGGTGATCGACGGCATCGCCTTCCAGACCAACATCCTGGCGCTCAACGCCGCGGTGGAAGCGGCGCGCGCCGGCGAGCAGGGCCGCGGCTTCGCAGTGGTCGCCAGCGAAGTGCGCACGCTGGCGCAACGCTCGGCCAACGCCGCCAAGGAGATCAAGGACCTCATCGATGACTCGGTCACCCGCGTCGCCGAGGGCTCGGCCCTGGTCGACCAGGCCGGCAAGACCATGCACGAGATCGTGTCGTCGGTGCAGCGCGTCACCGACATCATGGGCGAGATTTCCGCGGCCTCGCAGGAGCAGTCGGCCGGCATCGAGCAGGTCAACCAGACCGTCACGCAGATGGACGAGGCCACCCAGCAGAACGCAGCACTGGTGGAGGAAGCCACGGCCGCCGCGCGCGCGATGGAAGAGCAGGCAGGCCAGCTGACCCAGGCGGTGGCGCTGTTCAAGATCGAGGCGGGCGGCAACGCGTCGCCGGGCATGGCGCGCACCGTGACCGTGCAGCGCGCCCGAGCGCACGCCGAGGCGCTCGAACCCGCGGCCTGAGTGGTGTCTCGGCATGGCCTGCGGCGCGCACGATCGGCGCGCCGCAGGCCATCTTCGCGGCATGCGCTGGCGCCCACACCTGGCGGCGCCGGAGCCGGCTGCGGCACACTGTGCGCCTCCCCCTTGCGAGCGCGCCCATGAAGATCGTCGAAGTCCGCCACCCGCTGGTACAGCACAAGATCGGCCTGTTGCGCGACGCGGCGCTGAGCACCAAGGGCTTCCGCGAACTGGTCACCGAGCTGGGCACCCTGCTCGGCTACGAGGCCACCGCCGACCTGGAGACCGAGACCCACACCATGGACGGCTGGGCCGGCCCGACCCAGGTGCAGCGCATCGCCGGCGCCAAGATCACCCTGGTGCCGATCCTGCGTGCCGGGCTGGGCATGCTGCCCGGCGTGCTGGCGCTGATTCCCGCCGCGCGAGTCAGCGTGGTCGGCCTGCAGCGCGACGAGGAGACGCTGCAGCCGGTGCCCTATTTCGAACGTCTCACCGGACGACTGGAGGAGCGCGACGCGCTGATCCTGGATCCGATGCTGGCCACCGGCGGCACCCTCATCGCCACCGTGGACATGCTCAAGCGCGCCGGTGCGCGGCGGATCAAGGGCATCTTCCTGGTCGCCGCGCCGGAAGGCCTGCAGGCCCTGGAAGCGGCGCACCCGGACGTGGAGGTGTACACCGCCGCCATCGACGACCATCTCAACGAGAAGGGCTACATCCTGCCAGGCCTGGGCGACGCCGGCGACCGCATCTTCGGCACCCGTCTGGGCTAGGGCGTGTCATCAATCCCCGAGCATGCCGCGCCGCGGTTGCGCATGCCTGTGGCAAGGAAGAACGAGGAAGTGGATGTGCGTCCACGCCCGAGCGATAACGCGGCCATGGGCGCG